>JAITIZ010000628.1 GCA_031279215.1 Planctomycetaceae bacterium | reverse complement strand
ATGAACCACACTATTCACTATCAACTATTCACTATTGGGAACTTCTAAAAACATCAGGAACGCAGTCGTCTCGACTGCACATTGCCTATAAAAAGTGCAGGCGAGACGCCTGCGTTCCTCCTAATATATTAGTTTTTAGAAGTTACCGTTAATAGTTAATAGTTAATAGTTAATAGTTAATAGTGTCGCAAGCGGAATTTTTATTGTAATGGTTATAAATCCGTAATTATTAACTATGAACCACACCATTCACTATCAACCACTCACTATCAACCATTCACTATTCACTATTCACTATTCACTATTAACTATTAACTATTCACTATGAATGGTATCAGTGTTACAGCTCAAATATTAGCCCAATCGAAAAATAAATCGGCAATTCCGTTGTTGGAAAAAGCAATGGATTCGTCTTCAAAAGAAGTTCGGAAATCTGCCGGAAATCAATTAATTAATATTCCCGAAATTAAATACATTCGGAATATGATTAATAAATTTGAACCCAAGGACGAAATAATTGTTAGTCTTTTCAATAGTCATTATGATAAAATTCTTCCGGCATTACGCATGGCAATTGCGGGAAAAGACCCCTATTTTGCACGGAATGCTTTTCGGATTGTTTACACGCAACGCTATTTTGAGATTCTGCCGTCCATGTTGTCAATATTTCTGGATCAAGATAAAACAGAAGAAGAAACTCTCATCTTATCCGAAGGTATTTTGAAACTTCTCGAGAAATTTGTTCAGGCGTTGGATGAACGCAAAAACCGGCGGCGTCTTCATGAAATAATTTTGCCGGATATTGTTTCTGTTTTGCTTCGGGGATTGAAAAATTTTCACCGCAACGATCCCGAATTATTTATCATTGTTTTCCTGAAACTCTATGTGTTTATGACGGAAAAACACAATGCTTTAACAAAACTTCTTTACTCTCCTTCTCCGGCACTTCATGGAATTATCCATCATTTTCTGATTTTCAAACAGGAACCTTATCTTTTTCGTTTTGTTGTTCACTGCCTCGACAATCCCAATCCGCCGCCAATAGTTGTAAAAGCATTTTCAAAACGTTTGGATATTCCGTTTATTGTTTATTTTCTCAAAAATCTTACCGAACCGGTTTCCGTTTATTTGAAAGCCAACCTCGAAGCGGTTCAACCAATTGAATGGCTCAACCCATTTCGCAGACTTCTTGAACAAATTGACGAGCAGGCTCAAGCCGGGTTAGTGGTGTTGCTGCAACATGCGGGGCTTTCCGATAATGAACTTCAATTGAAACTCTTTGATTTGTTTCATTACGGAAAAGGCAAGGGACGTTTGAAGGCGTTAACGGCATTAACTCAGTTTTCGGGAGATCAAATCGAACAACTCATTTGGAATGCCGGAGGTGATACGGATCCCAATATTCAAGCGGAAGCGTTGACTTTACTCAGTAAACGCAATATTCCAAACGCTAACTTCCGAATTTTACAATTTACCGGCAGCCCGCATGAAATTGTCCGTGAAACAATTAAAAAACTTCTACCGAATTTTCGATTATCACGTTTTTTTGAAATGTTTGACCAATTGACCGAAGACCAACGGCGCAGCATGTTCAATGTGGTAAAAGTGTTGGATTCACAAATTATCAATAAACTATCGCAAATTCTAACGATTGGGGAAACACGTGATAAGGCAAGAGCTTTACTTTGTGTTGATTATGGAGACATGGTTCTTTCTTTGGAAGATTCGCTTTGCGGGGTGCTTACCAAAGGGGAATTACCGGTAATTCGTATGAAAGCGGCGGAATTACTTGCAATAGGACAACGTGAATTGAGTCGGAGTACGCTGGTTCAAGCCTTACACCGTGATCCTGATCCGGCAGTTCGCACCGCCGCAAAAAATAGTCTGGAAAAACGCCCGCCTCAATGGGAATATTTCAAAAAACCAATTGCCGAATAATTCCAGTATGGGGCATTATTATCTGGTGTCTATTCTGCAGCAATTCTATTGTTTATTATCCAGTGTTATTATACCGTAGAATTTTTGTTTTCTGATCTTAACCCCGCCAGGGTTAAGAGGAAAAAATAAAAAACCTACTGAATAATTACGATTTGAGACCAAACGCCGAAGTTTCGAGTTCAATTCCCAGTATTTTGAGGGAACTTCTAAAAACCTAATGTAAAAATTTATTGTTAGAAGGAACGCGGTCGTCTCGACCGCATTTTTAGGCGTTTTTTGTAAAAAAACTGGGCAGGCGAGACGCCTGCGTTCCTCCTAATATATTAGTTTTTAGAAGTTACCATAAACAATTATTCCACTGATATATTACTAATTTTGTAATTATTCCGTAGAGTGAACATTTCATTTCGGGAACAATTGGCGGACAAAGTTTATCCAATCTTTTGCCGATTTTGCGGAAGAAACCGCAATATTAGAGAAATTAAAATAGATCGAATGGGCGCACATGGATTCGAACCATGGACCTCGGCCTTATCAGGGCCGCGCTCTAACCAAACTGAGCTATGCGCCCAAAACATTGGAAAGCGTATATTCTATATGATTACAATGATTAGACAATTGGGGGGTTAATAAAAATTGTAATCTATCAGTGAAATAATTTTTTGGGTTCTATTTTCGCGGCATTTCGTTAATCTCTTATGTTTTCTTAGTCCCGCAGGGACGAGAAGTGCATAACCGTAGGTGTAGCGCAGCGCAACCTACGGTCAAAATGTTCAACAGAACAAAGCCCCGCATGGGGCGAGAGAGTAGTTGAGAGTGGAGAGTTGATAGTGTCGCAAGCGGAATGATTACCGTTTTGGTAGTAATCCGCATGCGACACGCTCAACTCTCCACTATCAACTCTCAACTAATTCAGGGCGTAGGAAAAAGATCATGGCGGGGCAAACCCCGCCGTTAACTTGGTTATTAGAAATTCCCTTTATTCATAAATCAAAACCGGCGAGGAAACCAATACGGAATAAGGACCGCAGGCTTTGCGGGTTCCGTCGATGATGATGGAATCAAAACGAATTGGGTATGTTATTTTGCCGTTATTGGCTCCGCCCCAGTGTGACGCTTTGGAAGCATCTAACGCAAATTCAAAATAATACGGAACCGTGTCTTTTAACCGGCCGCCGTGAACCTGAAACGTTTGTCCCGTACTGTCTGCATAACGAATATTTACGCTGTTGCCGGAACCATCGCCGTAAACCAGAAAACCTAACGCTTTCGGTTTACCGTTAATTTTTGACAGTTCCCCCTTTGGTGCCAACCGGATAAACTTCCAGCCTTCATCGAATTTGTACGTTATTTTGACCATTCCGTCAACTGCTTCGATTTTTTGTTCCGAACCGATTTGTGAATCACCGTCAGGGTAAATTCCCCAATCGGCAGAAAACATTTTGTTGTTTTGGGATGAAAAATCGTCGATCAATTTCATCGTTTGTGACGAAAAACAAGTGAAATCGGAATTTACATCAAGAGAAAATCCATATTCCTCTTTCGGTATTGATTTTAACGGAAAGGTAATCGTCTTTATTGTTTCGCCCTGTTTTAATTCCAAATTCTGAACTGTTTCCGCAACATCAATTCCTTTAGTTGGTTTTAACGTTAATTGTTCGCCGGACAACGGCTGACCGCTTGGATTATTGATCACTGTAACGAGTTGATTTTTAATCGGAATCGGCAAACCGACAGAAACCGAATTGGCAACATTAAGAACTGTTTTCTGTTCAAAAAAGATGTTGTTTTGAATATTCTCAAGCCAATAATTTACGTGTGATGATGCAAAACGATCTGTTTGCTCTTCTTCATTCTGGTAAATCACCAATGGCAAAGAAGTCCAACGTGCAGCCTCTACAAGGGCTTGATTGGTATTCAACGGTGTTAGATAAATCGGAGCGTCTGAAACATTTATCGTTAGACTTTTTTCTGTTGCGGTTAAATCCGGTAATTTTTCGCCAAGATACGAAACCGCTTTGAATTTTCCGGGGCTGCAAGGAATTGAAACGTTTATTGATTCCTTTTCGTTCATCGTTGTCCATGCCGCAAGTTTAATGCCGTTGTCTTTTTGGAACAGAAAAACGTAAACTTGATCATTGCCGGTCCAGAGCCGTTTATTGTACTTAAAACCGCGAAATGTTTCGTTAAATGTTTTAGCGGCAACATACGAAGGTTTCGGATTATAAATTGGTTTTGCGTCTTTTTTATAATCGTGATTTGTTGTACCGAAATGGTGTTCGGGTTCTTTGGGGTCTTTGCCGTCGTCATGCCAATCGTACCAAATCGAAATCGGAACATCCGCCGCAAGATTCACCATCCATTGACGCGGTAACATTTTTCCCTGAATTTCATCGTTGTAATTCCGCCACGCCGACGAATACCCCCATTCCGCCGAAAGAATTGGAATCTTTTTGCCTTGCGGAGCGTATTGATCAATCAAATACCGTAACTTCGCATATTCCGCCAATACTGTTTCGGGATTGGTTTGACGGTAAGGATGTACGGAAACGGCATCCCAATATTCGAGCAGTCCGGCTTTGAAACATTGTTCGAGAAACGGCAAGTCAATTCCCGAAGTTGCGGGACCGATGTAAATTTCATTCGGCGCAACCGCTCGAATCGCCCTGCCGACTTCCAATGCAAGCAAAATATATTTTTCCGGTTCCGGTTTGGGTTTCCAAAATCCAATATTCGGTTCGTTGTACATTTCCCAAATAATTCCGCGATCCTTGAAATGAACAACCGCAGCCGCAGACCATTGGGCAAATGCGGTTCGTCCTTCTTCACTGTGCGGCGAAAGCCCGTTATCATAAAATTTGTTCGAATAATCGAGAATATAAAGCGGACGGATTTTGAATTTTTCCAATGAATCCGTCAACCGTTCAAACGCCGAAAAATCGTACACACCTTTTGGGCGTTCTGTTCCGCTCCAAGATAAATCCATGCGGATTATTGTTGCGCCGGATTCGGCGAGCATTTCCATTTCACCGGCTTTGGCGTCCGTAAAATGGATGTTGTAACCAAGACCGTCAGGAATAACCATTGACGGCAACGCCGGTTTTTGATTCTGAATTTGAGCTTGTATCGCGAAAACATTACATAAAATAACAAAAACAATCACGAAACAGAAAATGGTTTTCATAGCAGTTAATAAGGATAATGGTTTTTAAAATTAAAATCAAAATTGACACGACATCCAATTTGTCTATCAATAATTCAGTTATTATCGCTAATTTTTTATTAATGTCAATTCCGAGCGTAACTGTCTATTCCGTCAAAATGTATCTGTTTATTTTGAACACGAAATACACGCAACTTCACTAACGACACAAAAATTATACGAAAAGGACAACAAAAAATTTTTTTTGTATGTTTCGTGTCATTTTGTGGGGTTCGTGTTAAAAAAAAATTAAAACAAAAATGTCAAAAATAGACAGTTACTTCCGAGCCTATTCCATTTTAGCCGAAGATTACTTAAAATAAATTAAATTGAATTGTCAATCAAGAATGGTTCCCGATTCAAAAATCCGTGTCAGCAACATTTTACATCAACATTACACCTTAACTTTTTTTAATTTTTTATTATGCAAGCAGTTGTTTATTATGCACCTGGTGATATTCGGGTTGAAGATATTCCCAAACCGCAACTTCGTGAAGGTGAATTACTCATCCATGTTGACGCTTGTGCGGTTTGCGGAACTGACCTCAAGAGCAAACATCACGGGAACCCGCGAATCAAGGCTCCACTCGTGATGGGACACGAATTTACCGGAATCATTGAGGAAATTTCACCCAATGCTGTTGGAACATGGAATATTGGTGATCGGATTGTTATGGCAACCAGTATTTCGTGCGGCGAATGTTATTACTGCCAAAATCATTTCCGTAACCTTTGTACTCATCTGGCACCGATGAGTTTTTCGTATCCTGGCGGTATGGCGGAATATGTTACAATTCCGGCATTGGCATTGCGGGGCGGTCATGTTATTAAAGTTCCGGCGATGAAGGATTCGGCGGCGGTGAAAGCAGAATGGGCGGCTCTGGCGGAACCAACCAGTTGCGCCGTTAATTCTGTACAACAATGTCATGTCCAACAAGGTGATACGGTTCTGGTGATGGGAGCCGGTCCGATGGGTTTGCTCAATGCGGTTGTTGCCAAAGCGTTTGGAGCCAAACAAATTATTTTGTCGGAACTCAACGAACTCCGCCGGAATCAAGCAAAAAATTTCGAAATTGATTTTGTTATTGATCCGGTCAAGGATGATCTGAATGAAACGGTTAAATCTGTAACGAAAGGAATAGGAGCAGACGTGGTTATTGTTGCTGCTCCTGCCGCCCAACCACAGGAACAAGCGTTATCATTGGTACGAAAACAAGGAACCGTTTGTCTTTTTGCTTCGTTGCCCGTTGGAAAAAGCATCTTGAACATCGACAGCCGTTTAATCCATTATGGCGAAATCCGGATCATCGGTTCCAGCGATTCAACACCGGAACATGTTCAAAAAGCGGTTGAATTGATTGTAACGAAAAAAATTCCAGCGGACAAAATTGCGTCTCATCTTTTGCCATTGCATCAGATCGATCAAGCATTCACGTTAATGACCAGCGGTGAAGCGTTGCGTGTTGTCCTGATTCCGCCGCAATCCGCATAAAAAATAACCTCAAGAACAACTTTTACCAAGTCTATTACTTAAATATCTCTCTATTGCTATCCCTCAATGTGTCGATAAAATTATAATTCCGTTTTAAATCAGATTAACCTGAAAGCATAAACTTTTAACCAAAATCAGAAAAATGTCCAATCACTCAATTTCTTCGATTTACGAATCGGTCATGCAATCTATCCGCGAAGCGCAACAAGAAACCTATAAAGTGATCCAAAACTTCGTAAACGATACAAACCAAGCCATACAACGTGTTTCCGCACAACATGAGGAGACCGAAAAAGCGATTGATAGAGTTTCCGCACAACATGAGGAAACCAAAAGATCTCTCCAAGAGCTTTCCGAACAGCATAAAAAAACCGAAAAAACAGTCAATAGAGTTTCCGCACAACACGAGGAAACCAAAAAAACTCTCCAAGAGCTTTCCGCACAACATAAAAAAACCGAAAAAGCTATCCAAGAATATGTCGAAGAAGGTAAAAAAGAAAGAAAAAAACTCTCAAAACAAATAGGAATTTTAGGAAAACAAATGGGAATTTTAGGAAAACAAATGGGAACATTAGGAAATCGTTTTGGCGAAATTGCGGAACACATGGTTTTTCCTGCTGTTGTTAAACGTTTCAACGAACTCGGTTATAATTTTAATTTTGAATTTGAAGGCAATTGTAAAGTTCGAAACAAAAATAATCAAATCATTGCCGAAATTGATATTTATCTTGAAAATGGTACGACAATTGCAGTTGTCGAAGTCAAAACCAAACCCGACTTAAACGATATTGATAAACATATCCAACGTATCGAAAAACTGAAACAAAATCGCCAAGAAAAAAATGAACCAACCAAAAAACTCATGGGTGCAATAGCCGGTGCAATCTTCCCCAAAGAAGTTAGAGAAGCCGCTTTGCAAGTCGGTTTCTACGTACTTGTCCAATCCGGCGATACCATGAAATTAGAAATCCCAGAAGGGTTTAAACCAAGAGAATTTTAACAATATCATTGTTCTAGTCTATTTTGTTCTATTAAAATAGATAGTTACCTTCATTATCTTTTCTGAAAGCATTGAAAAAAATGTACGAATTGGGAAAAAGAATGTATTCGGTTTATCTACTGGAGGAATACGTAAAAACGTGGCTCTATTTGTTATCGCAATATCTTAATAACAAAGCATTTATTCGATTGGTACGTATCTACGAGAATCATTACGAAATTATCGGCACAATTAATAATGGGAACTTCTAAAAACTCATTTTTTTAGGAACGCAGGCGTCTCGCCTGCACTTTTTATAGGCAATGTGCAGTCGAGACGACTGCGTTCCTGATGTTTTTAGAAGTTCCCTAATGGTGTTTTGACAAATGAAATCTGCCCTGATCAAATTGATTTTCATGGTCAAAACTCTGATAAGATTCATGTATTTGTA
>JAITIZ010000429.1 GCA_031279215.1 Planctomycetaceae bacterium | reverse complement strand
GTTGATCCTACTGCTCCGATGCCGCCGAGTGATACGGAAAAACCGCCAACTCTTGATTTGACCGGATTGAAAATTGTATTCGATGAAGATTTTTCCAAACCGTTAGATGTTTCACCGTGGGGACCAGGAACTCGCTGGATTGCTCATACACCGTGGGCAGGAGATTTCGGTGATGCCCGGTTTGTAGACCCTCAATCCGGTTTTCCATTCACAATCTATAACAATATTTTGCGAATTGAAGCCCGAAAATCTGATGAATTTGCTGCCAAAGATCAATGGAAACGTCCGTGGGCGGCTGGTTTACTAGCATCGTGTGATCCCAAAGGAAATGGTTTCGCGATACAATATGGATATTTTGTTGCGCGAATGAAAATGCCGACCGGACAAGGTGTTTGGCCCGCCTTTTGGTTGGCTTCAGCTTATAACCGCACAAACAAAAAAATCGGAATAGACGGTTCCATCGAACTTGATGTTGTAGAATATTATGGACATTTTCCCAGTTCTTACCGTACTGCACAGCATGTTTGGGAACCCAAACCGCATCGTGGTTCTGGAATAACAATTACGACGAAACCCAATGAACCATCATCAGGATTTCACGATTACGGTGTGATGGTAAAAAAAGATTTTATTGTCTATTATTTTGACGGAATCGAAATTTGGAAACAACCAACGCCACTAGAACATAACAAACCACTAATGGTGCTTGTCAACCTTGCTCTAGGTAGTGGTTATTCCATTGCCGAAACACCGAATCCATCCTTTTTAGATATCAAATTCATCCGTGCTTACTCACTTCCTTAATAAAGGAATTGGTAATATTTCAGTAGGATTTTTTCAAAGGGATAGTGGGGGCATACGTGGCATCGTTGAATAATCATAAATTTCAGGTTCCCGATTCGGAAATGTCCCTATATGTCCCTTTGAATTACGGCTTCAAAAATTCCAACTGAAATATTATGAATAAACATCAATCAAATGATTGACCAAAGTATATCAAACTAAATTTTTTTGGACTATTCTTGACAATCCTATTGTTTTTTCATACTGTAGTACAATTTACTATTACAAGGAGTTTTTAATTATGAAACGATTATTATTTTTGGTGTTGTTTTGTTTTTCCGGTGTTTTGGTTTTTGCCCAGGAAAAATATATAACAATTTCGGAACGGCAAATTCCGATTGCTTATGAGGTTGATGTTTTGGTTGTGGGCGGTTCGACCGGTGATGTTGCGGCGGCTATCGAATCACAAAAAGCCGGCGCAAAAACAATGCTCATCACCCAACATCCCTATCTCGGCGAAGATTTAACCGCAACACTAAATCTTTGGCTCGAACCCGGTGAAAAACTTGATGATCCTTTTGCCGCTACAATTTTTAATGATCCCAATCGCGGATTGCCAACACCGCCGGCATTGTTAGTCCTTCAAGCCAGTAACCGAATTCCATTCACGTACAAAATCGAACAACAAATCGATAAAGCACACCCCGAAACAAATAAAAAAAATCGGCTCGCTGATGGTGTTGCCGCTGATCCCGTAACTCAAAGTTTGCAAGTCAACAGTAATGCAACAATTATTCTCGATCTTAAAAATTCACAAGATGTTGGTGTTGTATCGCTGCTCGGTTTTCATCGGCAGGACGATTTTGTTATGAATAATGTTATCGTTTCGGCAAGCGATGACAAAGAAAAATGGATCGAATTACCGAAACCGGTTTTGAAAACAGCAAACCTTCGCGGTTACGATTCTGTTGACGAATTTCGTCTTGAACTCGATACCCCCGCAACCGCACGTTATTTGAAACTCGACATCAAAAAGCCGGAAAAATCGAAACGGATTTTGCTTGGTGAAATTGTTGTGTTACCGAACAAGTCGGCAATTCCGCAACCCAAACCTTGGAACGCTGACGGTAAATCTCCTTACACTCATCCCGCACCGCGTCCAATGCACGTTAAAATGACACTCGATAAAGCCTTGCTTGATGCCGGTGTTCAATTTTTGTACAGCACTTACCAAGTTGATGATCTTCATGATCAACAAAAAAATGTTCGCGGAATCATCATCAATAATCGTGCAGGAAAACAAGCAATTCTTGCAAAAAAAATATTATCTTCATCAAAATCTAAATTCGATTCTTTCGCTCTCCGTTTGGATCAGTTACCCAAAAATTCTTCTTTCGTTTTCAACGGGCATTTTACCGCTCAATATGTTGTGATCGGAGGTGAACCGAAACAAATTGATACAACAAAATTTCCGTTGCTGGAAAAATCGTCGTATGAGATTATGGGCGAACCGTTTTACGGACGACCGCCGAAAGGTGTATGGAATTTTTTGGAACAACAAGATGCCAAAGCCGGTGTTTATCCGATGATTCGTTATACGTTTGATATTTCCAATGAAACCGGAATCCATTGTTATTTCGGCGATTTGAAATTACAAAACGAACTCGAAACTCAAATCCGTTTGGCAACCTTTGATCCCAATCAACAATTTACAGCAGATCAAATAGTTATTTCATGGCCGGAGTTCAAGGAATATGGAACAATTGAGTTTATTGAGAAATCGAAAGTGTTAGGTCAACAAGCGGCGGAAGAAATTAAAAACGTTAATAAAATTTCGCCGGAACATTTAACAGTTCCAATAAAGTCAGCCGCTGATATTTTATCACAAAAAGTTTCCGGTGAGATTAAGGAATTGCTCTCGAATGTCAAAGCGTACAAAAAACCGCTTGGTTTTGTGAAACAGCATGAGCAGGTAATTCCGGCGGTTGGTGAATACGATGTTGTTGTGGTTGGCGGCGGGACAACCGGAGCTCCGGCCGGAATTTCCGCAGCACGGCAAGGAGCAAAAACATTAGTGCTCGAATATTTACACGATCTTGGCGGTGTCGGAACCGCCGGAGCAATTTCGATTTATTATTGGGGCAACCGCGTTGGTTTTTGCAAAGAAGTTGAAGACGGTAAAGCCTCATGGAATATCGAACAGCGCACATTTTGGTGGCGTTCCAAACTTGCCGAAGCCGGTGCCGATGTTTGGTATGGAGTTCGCGGCAGCGGAACGGTTCTTGAAACAATAAACGGAATGCCGACTGTAAAAGGTGTTCTCATCACAACACCAATAGGACCAAGAATTGTTTTGGCAAAAGTTGTGATTGACGCAACCGGACATGGCGGAATCGCCGAAACCGCCGGAGCACCCATGAAATATGTTGACGACAAAGAAATCGCAACACAAGGACACGGTTTGCCGCCGCGAAATCTTGGAGCGTCGTACACTAATACAGATTATATGTACGTTGATGAAACAGATATGGAAGATGTTGCACACGTTTTTGTTTACGGAAAAGAAAAATTTCCAAAAGCCTTTGATTTTGGGAAAATTCTTGATACACGGGAACGTCCGCAAATTATTGGTGATTTTACATTTAGCGTTCTTGATCAAGTCAATAAGCGAACCTATCCCGATACGATTGTTCGGTCAAGGAGTAATTTCGATACGCACGGTTACACCTTAACGCCGTATCTGGAAATTGAACATCTTCACCACGACGGACATTTTTGTGACGTTCCGATGCGCAGTTGTTTACCGCAAGGGCTTGAAGGAATTTTTGTCGGCGGTCTTGCAACAAGTTGTCATCGTGATGCGATTCCGATTATTCGAATGCAACCGGATTTACAAAATCAAGGTTACGCACTTGGTTGTCTTGCCGCCAAAGCCGTTAAAGATAATGTTCCGCTTCGGAAATTGGACATCAAACCTGTACAAAAACATCTCGTTGAAATCGGCAATTTACCGGAATCCGTATTGACCGATCAGGACAATTACGAAGATTCTGTTGCGGAATTGCCGGAAGATATTAAAACATTGCCTGACGGTTTTAAGGGTTCGGCGAATTTACTTTGGCATCCGAAAGAATCCATTCCGTTGTTACAAAAAGCGTATCACGAATCCGCAACACCGGAAAACAAATTGGCGTATGCAATGGTTCTTGCCGGAATGTACGATCCGACCGGAGCCGATGCGTTGCTCAGTGCGGTGAAAGCGGCTGGTAATTGGGATAAAGGTTGGAATTTTCGCGGAATGGGACAATTCGGCTGGGCGTCAAGTCCGCTTGACCGTTACATTATGATGCTCGGACGAACAAAAGACCCGCGCGGCGCAACAGTAATTGCAGAGTTGCTCAAAAAACTCAAAGCAGAAGATGACTTTTCACATCATCGGGCTTGTTATTTGGCGTTGGAATGGATTGGCGATAAATCGGCGGCGCCGGTTATTGCGGAACATCTGAAAAAATCGGGTGTTGCCGGTTATGTTCACCGCGATCTCGATACCGCACGAAAATGGGATCAGGCTGACCCGCGCGGCGGTGTTGCAGAAAAAAGCCGTCGGGATTCGTTAATCGAAATTGGTTTTGCCCGTGCGTTGTATCGTCTTGGCGATGTTGACGGTCTTGGTCAAAAGATTTTAGAAGATTATTCAAAAGATTTACGCGGTTATTTCAGCCGCCACGCCAACGAAATACTCAAAAAATAGTTGATAGTGGAGAGTTGAGAGTGGAAAGTGCCGCAAGCAATTTACAATCATTCCGGTTAAAAATTATCTCTGTAATTATCTCTGTAATTATCTCTGTGGTGAAAAACAAAGAGGCTGTTATGTGATACGTTATATTTTTTAGTTACGAATACAACTCACTGAGTAATGTAGCGCGAATAGTGTAATTAGATTTTTTATCTCGTGCGGCGGTTTTGTTTTGTGCGGAGTTATCTCTATTGTTCATTGTGGAGAGCAACGATCTCACACGGATTTTGACAGCACCAAGTTGCGTACCTTCATCGATTTTGATTAAGGTATGAACCTTATCCGCCGAAGTGAGAATTTCCGCAACTTGCTCCGCCGTAACAGCATCAAGACCGCAACCGAATGAGGTTAATTGAATCATTTGAAATTGCGGATGAGTTGCTACAAAGGTTGCCGCTCGATACAGTCGGGCGTGATAACCCCATTGATCCACAACTTGAAGCGGGAAAAGCAGATTCCGTCCCAAATGCGCAACAGAATCCCCGGACAACACCGCTACACCGCCTGAAACAATTAACTCTGGAATACCGTGATGAATCATCGGATCAAGATGATACGGTCTGCCCGCCAACACAATACCCGACTCACCAGATTCAACCAACGAAATAAATAACTCCTCACCCTTTTGCCGAATATCCGTCTTGTACAATTCTTGTTCCGTTGCGGCGCAAGTAATTGCCCGTTGTAAATCGTTGTATTTTACACCAAGATGTTTTAGTTCCGCAAAAAGAAGTTTTGCCAATTTATGATGATCTTCGCTCGGCAGAAACGGCGAAAATAACGTAACGCCGTTATCCTTAATTGCATCAATATTCAGCCGAACCACTTCAGGATACGAACCAACCACCGGACAATTATAAGTGTACACTGATTCCTGAAATTCCCGCCGCTCCACCGGTAAGGCAGGATAAAAAATCCGTTTGACTCCCTTTTCAATCAAGTTGACAATATGACCGTGAACCAGTTTTGCCGGAAAACAAAGCGTTTGCGATGAAATACTGTCAATCCCTTTATTGTACAGCCGTTGCGAAGACGAATCGGAAAGAACAACACGAAAACCAAGTTCTTGAAACAACGTAAACCAAAACGGATAATTCTCGTACATGTTCAGAACTCGCGGAATTCCAATTTCTCCGAATGGAGCCTTGTCTTCGCTAAGCGGTTCATAATAATCGAAAAGCCGTTCATATTGATATTGAAACAAATTTTTATGATCTGAAGTGCTTTGTTTCCCGATACCGCGTTCACATTTATTACCGGAAACGAATATTTTTTTCTCAGGAAACTGATGAATACTAATCAAACATTTATTTGAACATCCCTGACAACGTTTTTGTGTTGAGTGAATCGAAAAACCGGTCATTGCTTCCGGCGTGATGAGCGAGGAACGATCTTCGTATTTCCGTTTTGCGGCTTCATAAATTTTGAAATAAATATTTTTTTCAATGTGTTGTAACGAAATATCTTTGTATTCTCTGTTTGCGGCGCGGTCGTGAGCAATCAGTGCAGCTCCGTAAGCACCCATCATTCCCGAAATATCAGTACGAAAAACGTCATGCCCGATAAGTTTTTCAAACGCTCTCAATACCGCCGGATTGTTGAACGTTCCGCCCTGAACCATGATACGATCACCAAGTTCAGAAACATCGGCGATTTTCAATACTTTATACAAAGCATTTTTCGCAACAGAATAAGAAATTCCCGCAGAAATATCCGCAACAGTTGCATTTTCTTTTTGTGCCTGTTTCACTTTTGAATTCATAAATACCGTACAACGTGTTCCCAAATCAATCGGTTGTGCAGCGAATAATCCTTCTATTGCAAAAGTTGCAACATCGTAACCGAGTGATTGGGCAAATGTTTCGATAAAGGAACCGCAACCGGAAGAACACGCCTCATTCAAAATAATTTTGTCAAGTCTGCCGTCTTTAATGTAAAGACACTTGATGTCTTGTCCGCCAATATCAAGAATAAACGAAACATCAGGAACAAAATGACTTGCCGCACGAAAATGAGCCAATGTTTCGACTTCGCCTTCATCAATACCAAGAGCCGTCCGAAGCATCATTTCACCGTAACCGGTTACGCAGGAATTTTTGATAGTTGTCCCCGACGGCAATATTTCGTACATCTCTGCAAGAATACGGAGAACCGCTTTGATTGGTTCACCTTCGTTGGTACCGTACCATGTTTGCAGGATTCGGTTTTGGTCGTCAATCAAAACAGCTTTTGTTGTGGTAGAACCGGCATCAATCCCCAAAAAAAGATCACCGTAAACAGCAGTTGATTCGGTGCGGTCAGCCTTTAATCCGTTATGACGTAACAAGAATTTGTCAAAATCCTCCCGCGAAACAAACAATGGCGGTAAACGATCTGTTTCATTACCGTGTTCTTGTTGTGTAACAAAATGAATCCGTTCTTGAAGTTCGTTTGCCGTCATAGTTTCGTTTTTCGCCGAGAGCAACGCCGCTCCCAGCGCAACAAAATAATGAGCATTTTCAGGATGAATTGTTTGTTCCGGTGTTAGGTGAAGTGTTTCGGTAAAACGTTTTCGCAGTTCCGGCAGAAAAAACAACGGTCCGCCAAGAAAAGCGACATTGCCTCGAATTTTACGACCACAAGCAAGTCCGCCAATCGTTTGATCAACCACCGCTTGAAGAACACTAGCAGCAATATCTTCTTTTCGTGCACCTTCATTCAGCAACATTGTAACATCAGACTTGGTAAAAACACCGCAACGTGCTGCTATTGGATAAATAGTTTGAAAACGTGACGCTAATTCATTAACACCGAGTGCATCGGTTTTAAGTGTTACGGCGATTTGATCGATGAATGCTCCCGTACCGCCGGCGCAAGTTTCATTCATCCGTTGATCGATACTCCCGTCAAAAAATGTAATTTTTGCATCTTCACCGCCGAGTTCGATAGCGGCATTTGTTTGCGGAATGAAGGTTGTTACAGATTCGACACCGGCGATAACTTCCTGAACAAACGGAATACCAAGTTTTTGTGAAAGTCCAATACCGGCAGAACCTGTTACCGCAACAGTAAAACGCCGTTGTCCGCAATACAGTAAGGCTTCTGAAATCAGAGTGTACAATGTTTGAAACACATCAGCATAATGTCGGGAATACCATGACCCAAGAATCTGGTTCTGATTGTCATCGAAAACAACAACTTTAACAGTAGTCGAACCAATATCAAGCCCCAAACGCAATATCTCTTCAGGTTTTGTAAAAGTGAGCATGTTGATAATTTGTAACGGAAAGAAATTCCATTCCGTGCAGGTGATGAACTTTGAAAATAAAACAATAATTTTTGTTTTTTACCTCAAATAATACCGGAGAGGAATTTTTTCATTTCATTGAAAAAACCGGACTCGCCGCAATACAACACGGTTTAGGAAAATGTGATAAAAATGTGATAAAAAATAATATAGGTCAACAGTTTACATAAAACAAAACCCAAAGTCAACAGTCAACCGGAATTTTTCTTTTTTTACAGAATTAACTCCTTTTTATTAGTGTTGCGATTTTTCAAATTGGTCAATTTTGAGAATTATGTCAATTTTGTATTTTTTTAAAAAATTTTATTTTGGCTATTGACAGTCATTTTATTTTGTGGGAAAATCCATTCCTGATACACAATTTTGTGTATTACTTTTTTGAAATTTAGTTTAGATAATTACGGTGCGACCATGATTCAACATGACCAATTAATCAATCTTTGTGGTGAAATTGCTGCATTGGTTCGACTTGATTTGCCGCTTGAAGAAGCATTGCGAAACCGGAGTAATGATCTTCCGGTTCGGTTGGGTAATCAGGTTCGGGAGTTGGCAGACCGTCTGGAATCCGGTCAGTCCTTGTCCGAAGCCTTACAAAAAGACCCCGGCTTTCCTCCGGTTTATGCTGCCGTTGTTGAAGCCGGTCTCGAATCCGGTAATCTCGCCGGTACCCTCGAACAAATCGCACAAAATTTACGAATATTACGCGATTCCCGTAACTTCTTGCAAGGAGTCATGTTGTATCCGATGTTTGTTTTTACAATTCTTTGGTTACTCTTTTCGCTTGTTTCTTATAAAATTGTCCCTATTTTTATTGACTTTTACGGTAGTTTCTCAATTAAATTAACTTACCTCAATTCTTTAACATTTATTCAAAACTATCCGTGTGAATATTTTATTGGAATGTTGTCGATAATTCCTTTGTTTTGGATTATGTACGGAATTTGGTGTTTCCGGTCGAAACGTTCTCTGTTCCTAACACTTCAACCGCCGCCGTTGTTTTTTTGGTTACGGACTGCCAACCGGAATCTAGCTCAGGCGGCATTTGCACAAATAACAGCGTTACTGATTCGTTCCGGTTTACCGTTTCCTCGTGCGTTGTCGCTTAGTTTTCAAGCAATTGGTGTTTCGGTATCCGAATCGGAATTGGAACAGCAACTCCATTCTATTAAAGAACGGAAACAAAATACCAATAAACTCTGCTATCCTTTGAGCCATCTCGTCAGTTGGACATTCGGTATTCCCGACCAAACCATTTTACTGTCCGGTTTAGAACAATACGCCGAACTCCATACTTTTCAAGCAAAAAATTATTTGGAACGTCTTGAACGTTGGTTACCGGTGTTACTGCTGTTTCTATTGGGCGGAGTAATTTTAATTATTTATTTTCTGTCCATTATCTTTCCTTACGGTTATTTGTTGTATCAATTAACCAATATGTCGGCGTAATTGCTTTGTTGTTCAATGTTTAAGTTTTAATCATTGTCCTTTCAATCGGTTATCTTAAATACGATACACATCACACTTAAAAATCCGGCTTTCGTTTCACAATAAAATAAACCGTTACATGCTGCCAACTCCTTTCACGTCTAAAAATCATGTTTACTCCAATAACGAAAGAATCGGCGTATTGTAAAATTGCGGAATTGGCGGAACGTTTTGAGGAACAATACGAAAGTTACAAAAACAGCGAATATAATGAAACATTGACGCGTCATGATTTTATTGATCCGTTTTTTAAGGCGTTGGGTTGGGAT
>JAITIZ010000403.1 GCA_031279215.1 Planctomycetaceae bacterium | reverse complement strand
ATATATTACACTGATTTTAACAGGATAAACAGAATTTATGGGATTTTTAAATAATAGACTCAAAAATTCTGTTTCTTATAAAACCGTAATCTATCAGTGGAATAATTTTTTTGGTACTATTTTCGTGGTCTTTCCTTAATCTCTTATGTTTTCTTAGTCCCGCAGGGACGAGATATGCATAACCGTAGGTGTAGCGCAGCGCAACCTACGGTCAAAATGCCCAACATAACAAAGCCCCGCACGGGGCGAGAGAGTAGTTGAGAGTGGAGAGTTGAGAGTGGAGAGTATCGCAAGCGGAATTATTGTCGTTTAGGTAGTAATCCGCTTGCGACACTATCAACTCTCCACTGATAGATTACATAAAACCGAATTTTAAAGTGCAAAGAATCTCGTTACATTGACTATACTTTTCCCTAAACATTATCTATAATAACTTGTTAACAAATGTTGAACCGTAAAAGTATTACGGTTTTTTTATCCCTTTCAACCCAATAAGGAACAATGAAGATGAAATCCAATCATTTTTCTTCCCGTCGTGCATTTTTGAAGAGTAGTACTGTTGCCGCAACAGCGTTTGCCGGAATGTCGGTATCGCAGCCGCCGGTTCATGCTGCGGAAAATAATGTTATTAAAATCGGTTTAGTTGGTGCCGGAGGTCGCGGACGTGGAGCGGTGATTAACGCTCTTTCGGCTGATTCCAACACTCGTTTGGTTGCACTTTGCGACGCTTTTCCCGAACGTGCTGCGGATGCTCTTACTGCTCTTAAAAAGAATGAGACATTTGCTTCGCGAATTGACGCAACACCGGAGACCACTTTTGACGGTCTTGAATCGTACAAAAAGGTTATTGATCTTTGTGATGTTGTTTTGCTTTGTGAAGCAACTCATTTTCGTCCGCTTTCACTTCGTTACGCAATTGACAAGGGCAAACATGTTTTTTGTGAAAAACCGGTTGCTGTTGACGGAGCCGGCATCAAGAGTGTTTTGGAAACCGCTCAATTGGCAAAAGAAAAGAAGCTGAATATTGTTTCGGGACTTTGCTGGCGTTACGATTTGAATGTTCAAGACATGATGAAACGTGTTTTGGATGGAGCCATTGGTGATATTCTTTCTGTACGAGAAACTTATCTCACCGGTATTCTGTGGACACGTGTGCGTCAGCCGAATGATACGGAGATGATGGCTCAGGTGCGGAATTGGTACAATTTCACATGGCTTTCCGGCGATTACAATGTTGAGCAGCATATTCACAGTCTTGACAAGGCGATGTGGACTTATGGCGACAATCCGCCGAAATATGCTTACGGAATTGGAGCCAGAATGGCGCGAACCGATCAACCGGCTTATGGTGATATTTATGACGGAATGGGTGTTGTTTATGAATATGAGGACGGCAGAACTATTTATGCTTTTAGCCGTCAACAATCCAAATGTTTCAATGAAACAGACGATCACCTTCTCGGAACTAAAGGACGTGCAACAATTCTCAAAGGAGTTATTACCGGAGCGAATGAATATACGCAGAAAAAAGTACCGAGCGATATGTACAAACTCGAACATGAAGCGTTGTACAAAGCAATTCGCAGCGGCGGTGAAACGTATATTAATAACGGTGAATACATGGCGAAAAGTACAATGCTTGCGATTTTTGGACGTTTGGCATGTTACACCGGTAAACGTTTAACATGGGACGAAGCACTCAATATGGAACTTCCGACCAAGCCAAGCGGTTACACCTGGGACGCAGCACCGCCGACATTACCGGATGATAAAGGACGTTACAAAATTGAAATTCCCGGTCTGGGACTTGTGTATCACCAAGTTGTCCGGTAATTGGAAAATGGGCCGGCATAAAAATACCTGATTGTTTTATATTTTGGGGGGGATAATTTGAACAGTGATAAATATTTGTGTGTGTGTTGTTCCGTTAGGGACAAGATGTTGGTAGAAAATAATGTCCCTTAAAACCTCGTTCCATAGGGACGGAAATTTTCATGATTCACGCCAATCACTGTTGCCCCCAAACCAAAATGGGAAATAATCAGAAAAATATTTGTTTTTCGTTCTTAACCCCGCTAGGGGTGTGAGAGTAGTGGATAGTGGATAGTGGATAGTGGATAGTGCCGCAAGCGATTTACAACCATTCCGGCAATAATTCCGCTTGCGACACTATCCACTATCCACTATCAACTTTCCACTATCCACTCTCAACTATCAATTCTCAATAATCTCGTCCCTGCGGGACTAAGAAAAAAATATATTACGGAAATTTCACTGATATATTACTGGATTTTTATTTTCTGAATAACTCTTATAACCGAAAAAGCCGGAAGTTTTCTTTCCTTTCTTTGAAATTTTTTTGCTTATTCAAGTTGACGATCCACAGTTTACGGTGAATACTTTGACAGCATGAGAAGAAGCGGGTGATTTTAAGTTTTAGGTTACCTCACAATACAACTCAATGCGGTTATGGTTTTAGTTTGCCTCTTACCAATAATAGTACAAAATGTTTTTGAATCTGTGTACAAAGAAAAGTTGCTTTGTGCCAAAAAATTTAATTTGATAAAGGAATTACCATGAGTGCAATTTCATCATACGGTTCGTATGCGAATTACGGAACGGTCAAACAAGGTGCCACGTTGAGATCGTCAACACTGTTACAGCAACAAACTCGTAGTGTTGCGTACACATCATCCCAAAAAACACAATCGTCAGGAGTGTACTGCGCAACCTGTAACAGCGGCTCAACCGCCGCAAAAGCATCAAGTCCCACCTCAACCTATTGTCCGACATGCAACAAAAATGTTGCAACAACCAGCAGCGCAGTACTAAATAATGCAGCTCGTTCCGGTTCCAGCGCAAACGCTGGAGGACGCCTGATTTCAGCTTCGGTTTGTCCGACCTGCGGTGCCGCGTATGCCCGAAACCGGTAAAAAATCGTACAATTGTTCATGCGTTTCATTATGTTTCAGAAAAATGAATGATGACGTTTGATACTTATTAAGAGTTTCGTTTAAGAGTTCCGTTTAAGAGTTCCGTTTTCGGAACAGACGGATAATGTTGCAACAGACATGAGTGTAACCACAGAAGATTCAGGGATCAGACGAAATTATGAACCCGAAGAGTTGATCCCGGAAATCACACTTAATATGGCGGAAGGGATTGGTTCGATGTTGACGCAACGGTTGCTCAATCGTTTCGGCAATGCAGAATCAATACTTAATGCAACAATATCCCAGTTACAGGAAGTCGAAGGAATCGGTTCTAAAATTGCAAACAATATTTCACAAGCCCGTTCTATTTGCCATCCTGAATTACTTATTGACCAATGCCGGGCAAACGGTATTTCGTTGATTTCGAAACAAGATGCGAGATATCCTGAGTTGTTACGGACAATAGACGATTCTCCGCTTTTTTTGTTTATGAGAGGAGAATTTCAGGCTTCCGACCATCTTGCTCTTGCTATTGTCGGTACACGCAATGCTACCCAATACGGACATCAACAGGCAGAACGTCTGGCTTCGGAACTTTCGCAATACGGTTTTACAATTATTAGTGGTTTGGCGTTGGGGATTGACGGTGCGGCTCATCGCGGAGTATTGTCGGTTGCGGGGCGAACAATTGCGGTACTTGGCGGCGGTTTGCTCCGTATTTTCCCGCAGGAACACCGTGATCTTGCCGAAAATATTGTAACACACGGAATGATTGTCAGTGAATACATGCCGGATCAATTTCCGCAACGGGGAATGTTTCCGCAACGAAATCGGATTATCAGCGGTTTATCGTTGGGAGTTTTAATTATTGAGGCTCCGTCCCAAAGCGGAGCATTGATTACCGCAACACTTGCCGCCAAACAGGGGCGCAAAGTTTTTGCCGTACCCGGACGCATAGATCAAGAATCATCACGAGGTTGTCATCAACTTATTCGTAACGGCGCAATTCTTGTGGAGTCCGTAGATGATTTGTTAAAACATCTTGATTTACCGGTCAAACCCAAACAACAACCGCAATCACAACCGCAATCACAATCACAACTACAATTAAAAATACAACCCAATCCGCAACCCCAATCAACCTCTTCCCGCCAATCACCGAAAACCCGGCAACCCCCAAAAACAGAAACAACCAATATTCCCATACCTGCCGATTGGCAGCTCAATGAAATAGAAACGAAGGTATTACAATTAATTTCGGTAAATCCGACAGCGATTGATTCGATTATTAGTATTTCCGGTTTACCAACTCATCAGGTACTTGCTGTGATCAGTTTACTCGAAATACGTCACATTATCCGCCGTGCCGAAGCCAATACCGTCATACGACTCGTGATTGATTCGAAGAAATGAATTTTAAAATACGAAAATATAGACAATTACGTTCATGATTCTCAAACCGTCTAAATATGATAAGGAAATTCCACGAAAATAGGACACAAAAAATTATTCCACTAATAAATTACATTATTTATCATTAGTCCAATACTCACAAGACAGGCGACCTTTTAATTTTTATCTGCAAACAAATTGGAAACAAACTCGATTTCAGGTAATTCTTTAGGTAACTGAAATGCAAGCGATTCTTTACACGTTGTTTTTTCTTCGACGGTTGCCTGAAACTGGTTTTGAAGTACCTGAACACAATTTTGTACAATTTGTTCCGGTGCACTGGCACCGGCGGTTATGAGAACAGTTTCGTTTCCCTGAAACAACCCTGTTACAATATCGTTCGGTCCATCAACAAGGTAAGAACAAATTCCGAGTGATTCTGCCAGTTCCGCCAATCGACGGCTATTGGAACTGGTTCGGCTGCCCACCACCACCACTACGTCCACTTCAATACTTAATTGCCGAACCGCATTCTGACGGTTTTGTGTTGCGTAACAGATATTTGCATCAGCATGTCCGATAATTGCCGGAAATCGCTGCTGTAACAGTTTAATCATTTTGGCGGTTTCTTCCACAGAAAGAGTTGTCTGGGTCAGATAAACTAATTTTTCGTTTGGTTGAAAGGAAAGATTTGCGATTTCCTGTTCGTTTTCAACAACATGAATAGATTCCGGTGCTTCGTTCATGGTTCCATTAACTTCGTCATGTCCGCGATGTCCAATTAAGATAATCGAGTAACCCTTTGATGCATAACGAATAACCGCATGATGAACAGAGTTGACGAGCGGACAGGTTGCGTCAATAGTTTTAATATTTCGTTCCAATGCCTGCAAACGAACTTTGGGCGAAACTCCGTGCGCCGAAAACATCAATCTGCTCCCAACAGGAACACAATCAATTGAATCAACAAAACAAGCTCCTTGTTGCCGAAAATAATCAACCACCCAAGTATTATGGACGATTTCATGATAAACATAAACCGGTTGCCCAAAATACCGCAACGCAGCATCTAAGGCTTTAACCGCCATGTTCACCCCAGCACAAAAACCACGCGGATTGACCAAAATAATATGCACAGTAATTCATAGTTAATAGTTAATAGTTAATAGTTAATAGTTAATAGTAACGCAATCGAATTAAAGACATTACACATTACGTTCAATAATACGCTTGCGAAACTATTCACTATTAACTATTCACTATTAACTAAATTTCTATCCATTTTGCTTCTTTAGCACTTTGGATAATGGCGTCACATACTTTTTGAGTTCGTGCTGCTGTTCGCATATCCGGTTCGAATTTTGTTCCGCCGTCCAGACTAAACAGAAAATCAGCTAAACCATTAATAAAGGTGTGTTCATAACCAATTGTTGTTCCCGGAACCCAATAATTTTTCATGTACGGATGTTCCGAATTTGTTACAAGAATTTTTTGCCAACCGGTTAAATGGTCTTCGATTTTTTTACCGGAATCCGGATCGGCGTAACGGAAAAAATTGATATATTCCGGTTCTTCGAGATTAAAATAAACCGCTCCGTGTTCCCCGTTAATTTCCATAGAGCTGTAATTTTTACGTCCTCGAGCATAACGGCTTGATTCAAAAGTTCCGATGGAACCGTTTTTGAACACGGCTAAGAACATACAAGCATCATCAATTGTAATTTTTTCTACTTGACCGGTATCTGTATTTTTCCGTTCTTTGATAAAGATTTCGGTGTAGGCGCATACTTTGGCGATTGGTCCGTTAATCCATTCTGCCGTATCAATAGAATGAGCCAGCAGATCACCAGTAACACCGCTACCAGCAACTTTTGCCGAAAGTCTCCACAATGCCGTACCGCCTGATGGGACATTTTCGCTGATTGTGTAATCCTGAAGATAAGTTGCCCGATAATGAAACGGTTTACCAACACGCCCTTCATCAACAATTTGTTTGAAAAGCGACACCGCCGGAACACGGCGATAATTGAAGGAAACCATATTTTTGATTCCCGCTTTTTCTACCGCCGACGCCATTTCTTCTGCTTCAGCGTAATTCATTGCGAGCGGTTTTTCGCAGACGATCATTTTGCCGGCTTGTACTGCCGCAAGAACCATGTCTTTGTGTAAAAAGTTGGGCGCAACCACATCGACAATATCAATATCTTTTCGTTCAATTAATTGTTTCCAATCAGTTTCAATAGATTCGTAACCCCACATCTCCTGAAATTTTTTGAGAGCAGTCATGTCTTCTTCACGACCATAACATGCTTTGAGAACAGGTTGATAGGGAGTGTTAAAAAAATGATTCACCTGACTGTAAGCGTTTGAATGGGTTCGTCCCATAAAACCGCAACCAAGCATTCCGACATTGAGAGTTTTTTTTGCCATGATTTCTAAAATGGTTAAAAATAGTAAAAAATTAAAAATAAATCATTGTTATTCAAGTAAGATTTTTCAGATGAAAACAATGATCAACTCATTTGCGAACAATAACCGCCCAACTAAACAATAAACAATTGAACAGTTACCGCCGTTTACTCAATAACAGTCTTGATTCCCATCAAGCCTGAAATTTCTGAATCCCGTAAAAAAGGAATTACGTTTTAAGATACCACATTGAAACAGGTACCGCAAGTAGAGACGCAATGTATTATTTGTAGAGACGCAATGCATTATTTGTAGAAACGCAATGCATTGCGTCTCTACTTGGCATTGCATCCCTACAAATAATATTAAAAATATTCCGATGAAATATTAACCCCCAAAATTACCCTGTCAAAAATAAAATCGGCAATTATGAATATTGAAGCGTTGTTGACGGTGGATAAAGATTTTGTAAAATGTTCCAAGAAAATGATTTATCGTAGATTACATACTTTTTTTATGTTATTGATACGGTTCAAATAAAAATTTTCCGGCAATATTACGAAATTACTAAATATTCTTCGGAACGGATTTTATCTTTTGATTGTAACCATAGTGAGCGGTTAATTTTATTTTATGTCTAGTAACGTTCCTCCGTTTTTCCAACATCTTTTGGATCATGCTCCGTTTGGCAGAGCTATTTCAGCACTTTGGTCGGGAAAATCTATTTCTGTGGATGGTGTTCACGGTGGAGTTTGCGCTCTTGCAGTTGCTGCAATTCGGCAAAACGGAAATAGTCCCATTCTGATTCTCACCGCCATAACAGAACAAGCCGAGAGAATTACAGATGATCTCGAACTGTTTCTACCAACCGCAAAAAATCTCTTGTTTCCAACTTTGGAACCCCGAACAGCTATTCACAAAACAGAAGATTATATTTTCGCATTGACAGACGATTTGTTTGGTCAACGGATTCGGGTGTTGAAACAATTATTGGAAGAACAATCATCGGAGAATTTATATTCACAAATTATTGTTGTTGTACCTATTTTGTCGTTGTTACAACCGGTTCCGTCAAAAGAACTTCTCGAAAAACGTACACAAATACTTCGGGTTGGTCATCAGGTGAATCCTGAACAGTTGTGTCAATTTCTTATTGAGAGCGGTTATCACAAGGTACCGGCAATTGATTTACCTGGTGAGTTTGCGGTTCGCGGTTCTATTTTTGATCTTTTTGCTCCTGATTGGAAACAACCTGTTCGTGTGGAGTTTTTCGATGAAGAAATTGAATCAATTCGTTGTTTTGATCTTGTTACGCAGCGATCTCTTGAAAATGTAAGCAAAATTGATTTGACACGGTTATTACCTAACGAAACGGTTGAAGGGTCATTGCTTGACTATTTACCGCCGGCATCGCCAATCATTCTTGTAGAACCACGCGAAATCGAACTCGCTGCACAACAACTTTATAATAACCAACACGAATAAATGACCAATAATATATTCTATCCTGTTTATCAATTGGTCGTTTTTTTTGTTGCGTATTTTACATCTGACCGGTTTAATTTTGGCAATTGGTATTTCCGCCCAAATTCCAAAACAATCAGAATCGTAACTGTCTATTTAAATCATCCGCAGATTTTTGCAGATCTTCGCAGATTTTTAACAATTATTTTTTGTGAATGACACAACAAACGCACTTATGAAACAACAGAAAAAAGAACAGCAAGGACACATGGGGATTCTATTCAAGAAACTTCTTCAAAATAATTTGCGAAAATCTGCGTCATCTGCGGACGAGGTGAACGATATAGGAGGTATTCGAGTAAGTCATAAAATAGACAGTTACTCAGAATCGTTTAACTTATAGCAAGGTTTTTGATAAGTTTTGCTTCGAGTGTTACTTCTTCCGATTTCCGATTTAATGTTTTACAGAAGATAGTGCGTAATATTTCTTCACCTTCCTGTTTTGTCATTTGTTCTAACCGGTTTGTTTTGTTGACATCCGTAACGATTATAGAATCATTTTGTTTTACCGATTTTCAGATCGTGCAAAATTCGTGAAATACGATTTTGTTGACGGGTTAATTCCTCAACATTTTTCCGAAGTGTACTATAATCGGCGTTAGGTTCATTTCGCAATTGATCAATCATTTTTTCATAACGTTTTGTGCGTTCATTAACCCGTTGCTGCATGGAACGGATCATTTTCAGTTCGGAAAGTAATTGAATCAACGGCTCTTCCGAATTATTATCGCCGGTTGTATTGGGAGATTGTTGTTGTTCTTCTTCTTTCCGCTTTTCTGCTTCTTTAATAGCAAGTTCCACCGCATCGAGCATTTCCTGTAACACACTAATTACCGAATCCTCTATATCAAGTGTTACGGAATCCAATTCCGTCTTATCCAACCGTGATTTTACTTCCGTCATGTCATACCGTGCCTGAAGTAATGACTCAACCATTGCCTGAGCGGTTCCGTCTTCACGCAGTAACACCAATGCCGCATCCGCATCTTCAATAACCGATTGCTGATCCGACCCAATTTGACTCGACTGAATCTGGATCGGTCGTAATGCCGACTCTTCTGTATTTTTCGCCTCAATACCAATCTTTTCCGTTTGTAAACGAATTGATTGTTCAACACGAAGCATTCGTTTAAATCTTGCTTCAAGCCTTTCGAGTGTTTGTAATAATTCCTCTTCACGGAGTTGCCGTAGAATTTTTTCAAGTTCCGCTTTGACACGTTGAAGTTCCGCAATGGCTTCCTCTTGCTCTTCAATGGCTCCGTTTTTCTCGGCTTGTTGCAATTGCTTTTCCGCCTGACTCATACGGTGTAACGCTTTTTGCATTGCCTGTTGTGTCGGCGAACCTGTCGGCTGTACTGTATTTTGGTTATCATTATCATTTTTGTTATGATCATTTTTATCTTGATTATTTTCGTCCTGATTATTTTTGTCCTGATTATTTTTGTCCTGATTATTTTTGTCCTGATTGGCGGATTGAATTTTTGATTGTTGATCAGAATTTGGGTTTGCTTTTTCGTTATCGTTTATTTCGTGTTCATTTTTCTCTTCTGGTGTTGTTTTTTCAGATTGGGTTGTGTTGGGATGTTCGTTTTCTGTAATTTGATCGTGAAGTGTTTGGGTTTGAAGACGGATTTTTTTTTGTTCCTTTTCAAACAATAAAAGATTTTCGTTTTCTTTTTGTACTATTTTGGATTTCAGGCTTTTTTCCTGATGAATGATTTCCTCTAAATCACGCAAAATTTCTTTGATCTTTTCTTTTTCCGCTGTTCGGCGTTGTTCACGATTTTCGTTCTCAAGAAGACGCAATAACTCAAGCAAATCTTGTTCGATTGTTTCCTGTCCGGTAACAGCTTCCGTCAATTGACGGCGTTCCAAAATGTCCGCGATATTTTTAAGACGGAGTGTGAGCAATTTATCTTTACTGGCAAACAGAACTTTTTTGAGCAATGCCGACCGGTGAGGATTGGACGCCGCCGACGCTTCCGACATGCGAAGTAAAACTTGCTCCAACTGAACATACCGATCCGCAACACTGCGTTGTTTTTCCGAAAGTTCCTGAGCAAACAACGAAGTAAAACAAAACAGAAAAATTAAAAATAAAAAAACAAAAATTCTAGTCATAATATACTGTAATTATTCAATAGCGATTCTATCATTTATCATCAGACCAATACTCACAAAGCAGGCAACCTTTCACCGAAAGACCGCAATGTGTTGATTCGGTTTTTCGATTACCAAAGAGTTTTCTGATTGATATTTTGTACTAATTTTCGTCCGGTAGAATTTAGCGGAATATGATGGAGTTCCGAAAGCGTAACCCATTGAAGTTCATAAGGTTTGGTATTTTCTGTTAGCGAAATTTTACCGTGATCTGTTCCTGTAAAAAAAAGTAATGTAATTCGAAAACGTGTTACGGAATGTTTTATCGTTTCGATTAGTGTTTCCGGTTCTAGATGGTGTCCGGTTATCAACGCCAATCGTTCACGAAGTTTTGGGTCTGCGGCAATATGATTGGGTTGTTCCGCATCGGTCTCGGCTCGCGGAAAATCCCACAAACCAGCCCAACGAACCCCTTCAGGATAACGAACCAATAAAATCTTCCCTTTTTTTCGTACTAAAAGAGCAACTTCCGTTCGATATTCTTTTTTCTCTTTTGTTTTCTGATACGGAATTTCCGATTGCAGCCCTTGTTTTGCTGTTTCACAAAACGAAACAACCGGACAATAAATACATTGCGGTTCCTGACAAGTACACACAAGATTTCCAAGATCCATCAAGGCTTGGTTGAAACGTCCGGCGTTTTTTTTCGGCAAAATTTTTTCGGCAAAATTCCACAATAAAGTATTGGCTTCATTTTGAGCCGGATCAGCGCGGAGAGCCAACAATCGGGCATGAAGCCGAATTGTGTTGGCTTCGAGAATAGGCTGCCGTTGATCGAAGGCAATGGAAAGAATCGCTCCGGCAGTATAACGTCCAATCCCCGGCAAACTCAGAACATCATCACGGCGATTCGGAAAAACACCGCCAAAACGTGTTACGATTTCTTGCGCCGCCCGATGCATTTGAACACAACGCCGATAATATCCAAGTCCTTCCCAAAGCCGGCTCACCTCATCCATCGAAGCTGCCGCCAGTTCCGCAATTGTCGGAAATCGTTTCAAAAACCGGTCGAAATAACCTTCAACTGTTTTCGTTGTTGTTTGTTGAAGCATAATTTCACTGACCCAAACCCGATACGGATCAATAGTTGTTCCGGTATTCCGCCAAGGCAGTGTTCGGGAATGTTTGGTGTACCACGCAAAAATACGGCGGCGAAATAGAACGTAATTTATAGCCATGTTGATTGGTAATTTATTGATTAAGGTACTGCCGGTTCCGATTTCAGAAACGAAAAGAATATTTGCAACAAATCAACAGCTTGTTCTGTTGTCATATTTTTGGCATCATACCGTAGAATCAAACGAAGCCGATTAGCGTACGTTAACGTGGAAAGAGAAATAAGAGTACCAGAGCGAATAGGCGGTGTCGCATCAATTTCTTCCAAAACCGCATTGCCGACAAAAAGACGCCCATCATGCCGGCGCATAAACGGTAATGATTCAAAAATTTTGCCCAAATTCGACAACACCGCAGTCGCACGGCATTTTGGTGACATTAATTCATACTTGATTCCGCCGGGTAAACGGTTGCGTATTTTCAAACTCAGTAACAAGACATGTTTTTGTTCCGTCCGTTTAATCCAATCCGTTTCCTGATGAATCTTCTCCAATAACCGGTCAGGATTGGAAAAATCGCGTTCTTTCCGATCCAAAAAAAGCATTGTAACACTATTGGCAGCCGGCATATTTTTGAGTGATTCCGTTCTGAGATTCATCGGCATAGAAATTCGTAACCAAGGATTGCCTTGCGGAACAAACCATTTTTTCCGCCAAACACCCATTGTCAAAAATAAATCGCGAATCAGTAAATCATTAATCGTAACATTACACTTTTTTGCCCGATCAAAATAATTCTGTGTTTCTTCTTGTGTCAGTTCATCCGCACAAAATGCCAGATAATCTTTTGCCGGAATATTGGTATTCAGCGGAACATGCGGAGCAAGCGGTGTTGGAAAACGGAACAATAATTGATATGTTGTTACTGCGGTTGAAAAGAAAAAACGAAAATATTTGGCTAATGTCAACCCGCTTGAACCGCGATAGAACAATAATTTCGGATCGAGGTTGCGCGGATTTTCCGGCGGCGACTTGCCTTGAAAACGAAACACATAATCAGACAAAATATCAGCGAGAACTTGCATTTCGCCGATTCCGTCCGAAACAGAATGATGAAACTGAAATAAAACCGAAGTTTGATTTTTTTCCTCAACAAAATATACTTTGAATCCGGGTTCCTTGAAAAGATCAATCGCTTCCGGATTCGGAAACCGCGCCGCAAGCGGTCCTCGAATCTTACGAATAAAAATAGGATAATCTGTTTCTTCCCAGAAAAATTGTCCGTGCTGATCTTGACGAATAATACTTCGTAACATCGGATGATAACGAATCACCTCCGCAATTGATGCTTCAAAATAATTAAATTTCAAACGCCCCGAAAAACGCAAAAATCGAAACGAATCCATCGGATATGCCGGTTGATCGTCCAGAAACATATACTTTTCAAAAATTGTGAACGGAATCAACATGATAGAATCGTTAGTGAAAAAGGTCAAACATTGTTGGCTGAATAGTTACCAATATTTCACAAGAATTTTTTACAAGGAATTAAAATAAAGGATCAAATTTTTCTAAGGGTCCAACTGTTACGAGTAAATGATCATTGAGCGGATATTTTTTCAAAACTGTTTCAATATCATTGAGGGTAATTCTCTTGATATCTTCGAGGTCTTGGCGGATAGTCCGGTATTGTCGGTGAACCGTCCATTCGCCCCCAATCGAAAACAACCGTCCGCTGGGCCGCTCATTGGCAAGAACAAGCCGTGACAGAATTTTGTTTTTAGAACGGTCAAGTTCTTCTTGAGTTAAATAGTTCTGAGTGGTTTCGTTGTAGATTTTTTGGGTTCGGTGAAGAACTTCTTCTGCGCATTCCGGTTCGCTGGAAAGACCTGTTACAAAAAAACCGTTGTCGAAAAATTCATTGGTTCCCAGTTCCGCGGAATCCGCAACACCGGAATCAACAAGCTCCCAATAAAGACGGCTGCCGATATCATCACCAATCATATTGGCAATCATTCCGGCAGTAAAACGGTCAACATCTCTAGCTGACGGCGCATCGGAAAGGAGTAAGGTATATTGTTGTGCGGCGGATTCTTTGAATATCCGGTGAAAACCGCGATGTCCTTGAACACGCCGAAATACTGATTCGTTTTTTCCGGCGGTATTCTTTTGTGGTTTCCAATGCCCGCAAACTTGTTTGGTTTTTTGTACGAATTGATCAAAATCGAGCCGGCCTACTCCGGCCAACACAATATTTTCTGGACAATATTGTTCTTCGAGATAACAACGAATCTGATTGATAGAGAGGTTGGAAATACTTTCGATTGTTCCGAGTACACTGTTGGCAAGCGGATGACCGGCAAAAAACAATTCACGGCTTTTATCATCGGCACCGAATGGCGGTTGATCGTCGTACATTCGGATTTCTTCCAGAATAACCTGTTTTTCCGTCTCAAAATCATCTTGCCGCAATGCGGGACGTAAAAGCCCTCCAAGTAACTCAACCGCCTCGTCTAGTAATTCAGGGAGCAGCGACGCAAAAAAAACAGTTTGTTCTTCGGTGGTGAAAGCGTTGGCATCAGCACCAATATCATCAAGACAACGATTAACCTCTTCAGATGTTCGGTTTTCAGTTCCCTTGAATACAATATGTTCCAGAAAATGACTAACTCCGGCAATCTCCGGTGTCTCGTTTCGTGAACCGGTATTCACAAAAAATCCAAACGAAACAGAATACGCAGCCTCATTGATTTCTGCGATTACTTCAAGACCATTATCGAGTTGTGCTTTCTGAAATTGCATTACCCCAAACCAATCATTACAATTTTTTACGGTGAAAAATAAAAAAGATTATAGCATGCCCAATTACAAAGTCAAGATTCAAAAAACCGAAAAATAAAGCAACACACTTCTCTCCGCTAAAAACAACACCCTACGAAACCAATACCCCCAATAATTAAGCCTTGAAAGGACGAAAGCAAAATCCCAAAACAAGAAGGTTATTGCTCTTTCATGTCCAATCTTTGGGTTACGATTTTGTAGGGTGTTGCCTTGCCGTAAGTTATTGCCGGTTGTTCCTTCGGGACGGCTGCGGAATAATTACGAAAAATCAGAAAACAAAATCAGAAAACAAAAACAAAAAAATATTATAACATCATTTTATACTTTCTTGTATTCATTATTTTCCGTTTAGAAATTAAGAAGCGAAACCGTATTATCACGGTTTTGGTTGATCAGACCGAGAATTTGGATACCGGATTGGAGCAGAATCTGATCTCGTACTGTATTGGAAACGGCAACCGCATAATCCGTATCGGAAATAATTGATTTCGCCGTACTCAAGGCAACAAGCGAATCTTGTAACGTATTGACATTGGAATCCAATGTATATTTTTGTACTGATCCGATTTCACCTCGTTGCGCGGCAATTTGTGAAATTGCGGTACTTATAATACTGTCAGCCAACATTGGGTTTGTTGCCAAAGACGCAGTACCGCCGCTGCGTAGTTTCGCGAGAAAATTTGATCCATTACCAATTTGGCTCGTTTGTGTAGCTTCTATCGGAACCGACACTTGTTGCGACGAAACAACATCTTGTCCCAACTGGAACAACGCCCCGCCATTTTCCGACGAAAGTGTCCCATCTAATAACGGTTTACCAAGCCAGTTTGTCATTGAGGAAAACCGATCAATAGAATCCAGTATGGCGTTCATCTGAATTTGGTTGGCTTCAATCATTTGCGGCGTCATTGCCCCGCTGTTGGCCGCTTCAACCGCTAACCCCTTTGCTTCAATAAGAAGATTACTGATCTGCCGCATCCCGCTCTCGGCAACATTGAGCATACTATTTGCCATACGTGTATTTTTCAATGCGGCATGACTTGCGGTGATTTCAGAACGAAGCCACTCTTGAGCAATAAGTCCTGCCGGATCGTCTTGAGCAGAATTGATTCGGTTGCCGGTAGAAAGTTGTGTAAACGAATTAGCCAGACTTGACTGAACGCGTTGCACTTGATGTGCTGCAGATAACGACTGAGAAATAGAATTGATCGATAAACCGGACATAATCTTAACATCGTTAAATTTGTTGATTATTTTTGATCATTATTTAATTATTTACGTCAATGAACAAAAAACATACTATTTATAATAATTCAACAAAATGAACTATTCAATAAAATTTTTATCAATGTATGATTTATACCCAATTTACCGGCAAGGATCAAGATAGACTGTTATCCTGTTAATAAAATAGTCTTTTTGTAATATATCAGTGGAATTTTTGTTTTTTGCTCTTAACCCCGCTAGGGGTGTGAAATGCATAACCGGCGGTGAAGCGAAGAGCAACCGCCGGATCAGGAATTCCCCAATTTTCCCAAAGCCCTGAAAGGGCAAGATACTGTAGTGGAGAGTGGAAAGTTGAGAGTGTATAGTGTCGCAAGCGGAATTACTACCTAAACGACAATAATTCCGCTTGCGACATTATCCACTATCCACTGACAAAATTATTCTTCTTTTAATTCATCCGCGTATGAAGGAGATTTTTTTCTATTTTTGTCGGCTTCTTTTTCTTTGGCAATTTTTTCCTCAACCTGTTTACCAAGATTCATGGCGTAAAACATTTGTTCCTGCGAAAAATAAGGAACTTGATTGGGTGAATCTACTCTTGGTTTATGCTGTTTGTTTGCTAGTTCTTCCCAAGAAAGTCCGTTGTTGTAATGCCACACAGCCGCTTGAGCCGCCTGTTGATCAACCACACCACTCCCAACTAAATTACACAAAGTATGAACTTCAGCTTTATCAGTTACAGAACCAAGCGGGCGTAACTCATAATTCATGTGTCTGGCAGGTTCTCTTTTGCCATATTCCAGACAAACCATTTTGACATCCTGACGAATAATTTTTTCCGGCGGAATACTCCAACCGCCCATTCCTCCGCTCATTCCTCCCATTCCGCCAAATCCTCCGCCGGTTGTTTGGGCACCTCCTCCGCTGCCGCCGCGACTACTGCCACTGCCCCCACGACCGCCTCGACGACCTCCGCCTTCTCCACCGCCCCCAAAATCATCGAATTGACCAAGCGGAACCGCCGCAAATGTCTCCGGTAAGTTAATACGTAAAGGAATTCCTGATTTATTTTTGACAGTAACACGTCCTTCCAGCGAATTTTTAGCGGTAATTTTTGCCTCAATCAAATTTTGTTTTACGGCATCGAAAAGACCAATTTCGGTTGGTATTTTTGATGTTGTGTTGAGGGACTCCGTTTTTTCTTCCTCTGCCCAGACCAAAGTCAGAGAAAATAAAAATAACGGCAATAAAAACAATAAAGAAATTCTCATATTACATTTCTCCTAAATAACTTGGAACTCATCCCCAAGAATTTTCCTCATTATCCCTGGGGAACTCACTTCTTGTAAACAACATCGGGAAAACAACTGAAAAATTGTACCGGAAGAAAAAATAATAAACCAATTCCGAAACAATTCAACAAATCTCTTGTATCATTTATAGGTGATTTTTTATCCTTTGTCCAATATAACTTATCTGAATCGGAAAAAAAAGAGAATTTCAATCCAAAAAATAAAAAAATTAAGAAAAATCAGAAAGACTTCTAAAAAGAAAATAAATGTCAAAATAGATAATACTCGTTAAACAGGAATAAATGTAATACTCAGTGGAGAGTTGAGAGTTGATAGTGGAGAGTGTCGCAAGCGGATTTATTACCGTTTCGGTAGTAATCCGCTTGCGGTACTATCCGCTATCCGCTGCTAAAGTTTAAGAGGAAAAATAAAAACATACACCATATTTTCTCTGATCGTTACGGTAAGAACCGGTTAGGCGACATAGATTCGATTGATCAAATCAGCATCTCCAATAATTCTCAATACAGCTTCCTGAGCCAATTGTTTTGTGTAAAAAGTATTGCAATAACCAGTCAATACCCATTTTCCATTTTCAAAGAAAATATTCATCTCCTGAACACCAAGATTGGTCTCCTGCCTAATCGTACAAGAAATTTGTTGAATCAATTCCGATATGTCTGTTGTTTTACAAGTTGCGGGATTGGGCAAGAGATTTTCCGAAGTTGTTGAGAGACGATATTGGAGTAAAATCGACATAGAATATCCTTTCGTAACAATAGTAGTTGAGTCCTAACGGATTGCGGTACAGCAATAAGATTTACATAAGAGTTGAGGTTTGCGGTCAAAGTAAAAACCCTTAAATCATTTATTTTTATGAGAACAATGACATTGGGTACTTACTCAATCATGGGTATTCTAGGGAGGGGGAAAATAGGAGTCAAGAGGTAATTTTTTTAAATTTATCGTGATTAAACTCATCACCCCTAAAATTCAGTTTTTATAAGAGCAAAATTTTTGTAATTGTCTACTTAAATTTCAAATTTATATGTACAAAAATGAAAAATGTAAAATTTGCCCTGTTTACATTTGTGTAAATTATTTATTTTTTTCAAATCCACAAAATTTGTTAAAATAGATAAACAATATATCGAAATAGGCTGTTTCGGAAATTTAACTAGACAGTTATAATTCTGGTAATTTATCAGTGGAATAATTTATTTTTCGTAATATATCAGTAGAATAATTTTTTTGGTACTATTTTCGTGAAATTTCCTTAAATCTTTTATGTTTTCTTAGTCCCGCAGGGGCGAGATTATCAATCATCGCAATGATCATCTCGCCCTTGCAGGGCTTTGGGAAAGTGGGAGAACTCTTGATCCGGCGGTTGCGCTTCGCTTGACCGCCGGTTATGCATTTCACACCCCTAGCAGGGTTAAGAGCGAAAAATAAAAATTCCACTGATATATTACTATTTTTTTATTTTTTTTATTTTTTGTCTATTCTTCCTTCCTTTGTTTGTTTCGTTATTTTGTACTCTCAAAAAATAATTCGTGAAAATCCACGAAGCTCGAATCTTTGCGAAAATCACTGGACGAAAATCGCTGGACAAAAATCTGCGTAAATCTGCGCAATCTGCGGACCAAAATAGACAATGACAAACCGAATTGTCGGGCGTGACGAATGTATTATCGTTTATTGATGAGCGAAATGATTTCTGCGCGGCTGGATGGATCTTTGAGGAACCTGCCGCGCAATGCAGATGTAATACAGGTCGAACCCGGTTTTTTCACACCGCGAATCGCCATACATGTGTGTTCCGCTTCGACCACGACCGCAACCGCTTTGGCTTTGAGTTGACTGTAGAGAAGTTCCGCAATATCTTCCGTCATCCGCTCCTGAACTTGCGGACGATGCGAAATCACTTCCACAACACGGGCAAGTTTGCTAAGACCAATCACACGACCATCCGGAATATATCCAATATGAACATGCCCCATAAACGGCATTAAATGATGTTCGCAAATACTATTGAAACTAATATCCCGAACTAAAACCATTTCGTTATAATTTTCCTTGAAGAATTTCTGAAGATGAATACTTGGGTCTTCATACAAACCGCTGAAAAATTCCTCATACATTTGAGCAACTCGACGAGGGGTTTCCAGTAAACCTTCCCGATCCGGATTTTCGCCAACAGCAATAAGAATTTCCCGAACCGCTTTGGCAATTCGTTCTTTATCTATCATATATTATAGTCTCCGTGAAATTATCTGTTTATAAGAACTTCGTAGGTGTTTGCCGAGAACCAGAATTGATGTTAAACCATTGATTATAAACAGGTTATGAAATATCTCGGCACAAAACACAATTGAAATGTTCTTTATTAAAGTATCAGTAACCGGCAATTTTGCCGCATGCGGAATTATTGCCATTGGGGTAGTAATCTGCTTGCGGCACTATATAACTTAACTATTAACTATTGGTAACTTCTAAAAACTAATATTAGGAGGAACGCAGGCGTCTCGCCTGCCCTGTTTTTTTACAAAAAACTCCTAAAAATGCGGTCGAGACGACCGCGTTCCTTCTAACAATAAATTTT
>JAITIZ010000399.1 GCA_031279215.1 Planctomycetaceae bacterium | reverse complement strand
TGCTCATAAAAAACGAGTAAAAAAATAAAGAAAAATTTCCCATTTTTATGTCCAATTTACCCTTATTTTGTCGTATTTTGGTGAAAATTCAATGTTTTTGTTTTACAGTTTGAGTAAGTGATCCGCAATCGTTACACAAATATCTCTACACTCATGCTGATCCGATTAATGGAATTGACCCCAGTGGTTTAATGATGGCTGGGATGGTGGGAACAATCGGCAATATCGGTTCGATGGTAATCAGTAATGCACAAGCTGCATTTAGAGTTTATCAAGTTGTTCAAAAAGTACAAACAATAATCGAATTATTTCAATTAATTTCATCTATGACGGCGGGATTTCCCGCAATTCAACAAGAAGTTATGCGGGAAATTACAGCTTTACGAGATATGGGGGCTCAAGCAACACGATTTAATAAGATAACATCTCAAGATATTTTGGATATTTTAAACCAATTAGCTGTTGATATGCCAACTACAATTGCAACACTAATAGCAAGTAAACATAGTAAAAGAATTATTGATGCATTAAGTAGTAGATACTTACCGAAATCGAAAAGAGATGTTATTGTTATTTATATGCCTTCTTTAGAAGGTACATATACCGGAGAGTTTAATTTAGTTCGTTGTCCAGGTTTAACCTTTGTGGACATGAATGTTGAGCTATCTTTAGCGAAAGGAGGGGGTAGAGTGGTGGGTATAGGAGTGGCTCAAAATAAAAAATTACGACACAACAAACATGAATCCTACCAATTCATTAGGATAGACTGGCATGATACAAAAATTAAACATCAATCATCCTATGTAAAATATTTCGAGACATCAAGTGGTTTTGAATTTCATTGGGAGATTCCTGAAACAATAAAGGAGGCAGTCACAAAATGAAATATTCACAAGAAGAATTATCAAAGAGGAATCTTTTTGATTGGATCGTTGGTGATTTACATGTTCAACAAAATGAAACATATAGAGATATTACAGATTTTATTGTATTCAGCTGTGAACCGTTTGGATTTAATTTTCCAAATAAAAATACTTTAAAAAAGATGAGTGATCATAGTTTAGCACGACAATTTTCTAAAAGAGATATAGCAAGAAATAAATTTGATGCATTATTAAAAGATGTAATACAAATACCTATAAAAGATAGATATGCTTTTTTTTTAGAAAAAATAAATATACTTTATTGTGAATTACAGCCTTGGTGTATAAGAATAAAAGGGATTGACAATCTTAAAAAAGTTTTAGATGATTATATGATAGGATATAACGTTAGATGGGATTGTGATAAAATCGGTAACACTATACCAAAGATTTTTTTTATTAAATTGTGGATAGACCTCGATACCAATAACATTTCCGAATATAAAAAAATTTATAAAGTACATTAAGGCTACTTGTTCAGAATATTTCTTTAAAATAACTTAAAATTATTGATTCAATAATTGAAATTGGAAACGAATTTTTCAGAAAACAGAATTAAATTGAAACCCCACTACTTTGATAAAATCCGAAAGAAAAATTATTTTCGATACTCATATGGACGTAGTGTAGGAAGTATTCTTGGTGCTCTCCTTGAAGCCGTTAAACATGCTGATATGGTTGCAAATGGAAACAATATTGATCCAACAGATACAACACTTAGTATCATTATTGGTGCCTTGGAAGGTGCGGCAAAGGGAATTGGAGAAGGAGCAAAAGATGGTTTTAAGGAATGGATTACATGGGGAGCATCGGGAAAATACGATCAGATGAAAGCAATTTCTGAACTTGATAAAACTTATAGCCAGATTATAACGTTATATTCCGAAGGCAAATATTTTGAAGCAACTTTTGTTGGTATTTCCACTTTGGTTGATATCGGGTTTGGTCCCCAATTAAACTCGTTATTTTGTTTCGTAAATGACACCACTGTCATGTTAGAAACAGGTGAAATTAGTGAATCAGAAGCGGTTACTGCAATTGAACAACAAATTGAGACGATAAGATCACAATATGGAAATGTTGTTACGTCAATAATAATTTTTGTGGTTGCCGGTTTACTGATACAATCTCGACGAAATAAAAAACAGAATCAAGATATGGTTTACCCCAAAAATACAAATATTACTTCTGACAATGATCAAAAAAATATGAACAAATCAATTTCTGATGATACAAATATTTGTCAGGATACCAATACAAACAAAACGATTACTAGTTGTATTGAGAACTCTATGATGAATCATAATCAAAGAGAACGAACATGGTCATATCTTGTAACAAGTGGCTTGTGGATTATTCTTATAGGACTTGTTTTGTTCCTTTGGAATAGTTATCGGACTCCACCGATCAATAATACTGTTGCTCATACAGCTATTCAACCTGTTACATATTCTGTTCCTTCTGGTGTTCGTTTTGCCAAGATACAAGATGTTCAAGTTGGCGAGCGGGCAATTGGTACAAATCCTGAAGTCACAGATTCAGAACGTAAAATATTTTTATCTGATCCTGAACCAACAACATGGCGGAAGTTGACTCTTGAAATGATCAAGTCAGATGGAAAGCGTCTTGATATTACGTTGTTGCGTCCAACCGATTGGATATCCGAATCGAAAGCAGCAATTGGCGCAACGATAAATCTTGATCTCCCTGAAATGGGCGCACAAGGAATGGCAAAGGTCTTGAACATTGAACCTTGTCCGTCAATTAAACCAGGTCGAGGAAATGTTATTACTGGAACATTTCATCATGAAGCTGCCAATACAATTGATCTTTATGTTGAAGGTTTATCAAAACCAATTGGCACAACAGATAATCATCCTTTCTGGTCTGTAACTCGACAAGAATTTATCGAGGCAGGAAAATTACAACAGAATGAAGAGTTACAACTTTATAGCGGTCAAACTGCAAAAGTAATTCAAATATTACCAAGACCAGGTCCCGAACGTGTTCATAATCTCGAAGTGATGAATGAACACGTGTATCGAGTAACACTGGGAGGTGTTTTAGTACATAATCAATGTGGAAAAATATGGAATAGTATCGAAGCAACATCTGGACTCCGTGAAGGGACTATTATACCATCATCATTCACAATGGATTTACCTAATGGTCAAAAAGTTTGGGTACATGGTAATGCAACAGAACACATGGCAGAATATGCAAGAGGAGCAACAAACCGTGGAATTTCACCTGACGGTGTTAACTTGATAAGCCAAGTACAACTTGAAAGTTTTCAGGCGGCTGTTAACGCTGCAACACAAAATGGTATCCCATATAATACATCAGTACTTGTTGGCGGATGGGAATTAAAATTTGGAGAGAAACCATCAGATCCGACATTGTCTATTCCTATTGTTCACGCTTTAATGAAATAATATAAAGTAAGATTTTAAATATCGTTATTTTATAAGAATGGAATCGTTACGAATGAATATTAGTTTTTTATTACCCATAAATTTTTCACTAGATGTTCTTGAAATTGACGATTATACTCCATCATTGTGTGCGATGATTAACTATTCGTACAGTAATGATGACAGGAATATCAGTGGTCGTGATAAATTTTGGTTTTTGAAGAAAGATTGGAATTTTTTTATTTCACAAATTCGAAAGAGTTCTGTAGTACAAAATATAACTTCCGCAAAACTTGTAGATATAGAACACAATTTTTGCCTCTCAATTTATAGAAAGCATGAAATTATTTTTTTTCAATTAAAACATCGTTATCGTAATTATTATATGGATAAATTATGTTCGTTAAATATATTTAGAGTACCTATTGATTATGATATATTGTTTCATATTGTGCAACCTTTTTTAGATTTCCCTATTTGGAATGATACGTAATTGGAATATTTAAACCTATCAAATGATTCTTGAAAATTAGGACACAAAATATGAAAAATTATCTTTAATTTTTTTATCATACATTCTAATTCATTTATCGTTTCATGTACTTTCAGAACAATGATCAAAAATGAAAACATACTTCAAACATCCTCAAAAAGAGCATTACAATACGATTCCATTTTATTCCAACGCATGGTTCTGTTTGGGACGGATCATTTGTCTGTTGTTATCTGGTTATTGTTGGGACAATTATATGTCTCCAAAGAGAATTGTTACAACAAAAATTATATCGGTTCCCCAAACATCCACTCAAGGTTCTTCTGGTATTAAATTCGCCAAGATTCAAGATATTCAAGTAGGCGAGCGGGCAATTGGTTTGAATCCTGAAGTCACAGATTCAGAACGTAAAATATTTTTATCTGATCCTGAACCTGCAACATGGCGGAAGTTGACTCTTGAGATGATCAAGTCAGATGGAAAGCGACTTGATATTACATTGTTGCGTCCAACCGATTGGATATCCGAATCGAAAGCAGCA
>JAITIZ010000389.1 GCA_031279215.1 Planctomycetaceae bacterium | reverse complement strand
TTTTCACCGTGAGAAGTATAATGACATCTAAACGCCGGCAATCCGAGTTCAACTGCCGGCAATCCGAGTTCAACTGCTAGCAATCCGAGTTCAACTGCCGGCAATCCGAGTTCAACTGCCGGCAATCCGAGTTCAACTGCCGGCAATCCGAGTCAAATTGCCAGCAATCTGAGTCAAATTGCTAGCAATCCGAGTTCAATTCCTAAAGTTTCGAGTTCGATTCCTAAAGTTTTGAGTTCGATTCCTAAGGTTTTGAGTTCAATTCCCAAGGTTTTGAGTTCAATTCCCAAGGTTTTGAGTTCAATTCCCAAGGTTTTGAGTTCAATTGTAATTATTCAAGGGCGTTTTTATTTTTCTTTATTTAACTCCGCTAGGCGTGAGATGTGCATAACCGGTGTTCAAAGCGAAGCGCAACCACCGAAGCAGGAATTTTTCCATTTTCCCAAAGTCCTGTAAGAGCGAGATAATAGATAATAGTTGAGAGTTGAGAGTGGAGAGTTATCGCAAGCGGATTGGCAATAATTCCGCTTGCGACACTATCCACTATCAACTCTCCACTATGATGCTGCCTGCCCCTAGTGGAGTTAAGATAGAAAAATAAAAACGTGATTGAATAGATACGAAAAATGCAGGTAACTTTTCGTTGAAAGATTACCTACATTTTCATTGCGTTTATGTCGCAATGGGAGAGAGTAATTGTGTAAAGAATCAGTCCATATTCGGTATTCCGCCATCTGAACAATCAGCGAGCATCAACAAGGCTTTTTTATCGGCATGGGAACCAACAGCCATTGTTGTTCGAAGAGCCGACACAGAACCATCTGCAAATAAAAACTGACAAACACCTGGGTGCCAACTCCCAAAACCAGCATTGCCTGGTGTCGCAGTCTTTCGGTCAGGATCATTCGGACCTCGAGAAATACCGTATGTATTATTGCTTTGTGAAAAACTTCGCCCAACCCATGAGTCTCCCCAAGATTCACCAGGATGATGAGAGTAAGCACAATCTTGATAGTAACCAGCAGCATCAGCCGTAGGAATATGTGTACATGCTTGAAAGTTATCTTGATCGATGTGTTTTTCGCCAAAAATAAGCGTATTACTGGTTCCATCAATCATACGGGAAAAGGTATCTCTTGGTGACCAATTTGCCATACTACCGCTTGTAGTCATAGCGGGTCTTATGGCACCTCGCATTTCTCCAACGGATTGTAGATAGTTAGTTTGACCAACGTCACCACCGAATGATTGTTGCCATTCCAAACCGCTTCCGCCAGTTGCGCCGGCTGTTTGCCAATCGGTGTAAGCTACAGGAGCAAAATCACATCGTGGTCCATTACGTGATTGTTGTGCCCAACCGGATGCTGCTGTATCATAAGGAATACGATCTACAGCAGAAGGAGATCGTCGAGATGGGCAACGATATACACCAATCGCGGCTAATTGAATTTGTTCTTCTGGTTGTAAAGTTCTTGCTGCCGGGTGTGTAGAGACGTATCCCCAAAACTTTTCGGTCATATCGTCAGCAAATCCCTGAGTACGAGTTTGTAGTAATTCGTACATTGCCGTTTGTTCGACATAAGGAAAGAGTAAAATCATTCCTGATGCCTTATGTCGCCCAAGACCCGACGGAACAATTCCGCGTTGTGTATCGTGAAAATTGTGGAAACCAATTCCCACCTGTTTCATGGCATTGGAACACTGTGCCCGTCTTGCCGCTTCGCGCGCCGCCTGAACCGCAGGTAACAGAAGAGCGATTAACACGCCGATAATCGCAATCACCACGAGAAGTTCGACCAATGTAAAGCCCAAAGGTGAAGAACGTAGAAGTTGTAAAAAGTTTACAGGAAAGAGTTTAGAACGTGAAGACTCTCCACTATCCGTTATCAACTTTCCACTACAGAGTGCCCCCCCCCCTGGTTTACCCATTTTAACATTGGGCTTTTCGCAAAAACTTCTGCGAAAATCCCGACCAAACACATTACTACATTTTTCATTGTCAGACTCCTTATTTTATAAGGTTTCATTGAAATTGTTGCGATTCGTTTGTCACAAAACAAGCGGCAAAAAAAGCAAATCGCAACCAATTAAGTTTCACAGTTTAATCAAAAAAGTTCAAACCGTCAATTAGAGTCTTCGTCTTTTTCTGAAAGTTTTTCAAAATATTTTAAAAATTTGGTAATATTTCAACGGAATTTTGGTAAAAGCCATTAAACATCATTAAAAATTGTAATGTAAAAAACAAAATTTCACTGAAATATTACAAAAAAATGAAACATACGAAAAAAGTTTAAACGAAATTAAAACCGCTACGAAGTTTCATTAAATTTTAACAGTTCGAGGTGAAAAAGTTCATCAAGACGACCTGTTTCGAGAAAATGTTCTGCAATAACTGTTGTCAGGTGCGCGCCGTAACGTCTAGCGGCAAGGTGATAATTTTCCTGATGTCTTGCGAGATTCCGCTTGTACTGTTCCCGCGACAACACGTCAAGGTAAATCTCCAACCGTTCACCATTTTCGCAATCCACCAACCGGAGATTCCCTTGTTCCGGCGGTTCGGCGTCTGATTGGGCGAGTAATTGGACTAAAATTGTTACGGCGGCATCTCCGGCAATTCGTGAAACAACAGACTCCGGTTCCGCCATAAAAAGAAAATCACTCACCAAAATCCGAATACCACGCGGTCGCCAATCCGGTTGTATTTGTCGAAAAGCATCGTCTGGAGAACTTGTTGCTGTCAAGTCAAACGGCTCCCAATCCAACGGCATGAGATGTGAGCGTTCCAATGTCCGGCAGCCGTTGTCTGTTACAAAAACACGGAACGAAAACCGCGATTCCGCCGCAACAGACGCAAAAAAACCAGTTAAAGCATAAGTTGCTTCGCCTTTTTTGGTTCCGGCAAGATTCATGGATCGGGAAACATCAAGCAATAAATCAACATGCGGATTAACTTCTTCCCGAAAAAGTTTTACTGCAAGCCGATCACTTCGTGCGTAAACTCCCCAGTCAATACGGCGTAAATCATCACCAGGTAAGTATTCCCGATGTTCCATAAATTCAAGACTGCTTCCGACACTCCGGCTTAACATATTGCCCGTTATTCCGAGCGGTGTCTGCTGCGGTTCCGTAAACACCGCCCGACTGCCAAGACGATAACCGTACATCAAATTTTCAAAATCCATTGTTTTTGAACGTTGATTTAATACAAAAAATAGTCCGTTGATTATTTTAATCCCCAGATTTTCGCAGATTATTTAAAAATTGTAATATTTCAGTGAAAATTTTTTTCTAGTGTTCACAAGCTGGTTGTTCATTTAGGTAAATTTTTATAGGAAAAATCTACAAACGCTTATCATTGGCTGATCTGCTGAACAAACAAAATCTCGGAAAAAACAGTTTTGAAAATAGCGAGTCTGTCGCTTAAAATCGTGATTTCCGTTAAAATTTTACCCATTTTAACACACCAAGCCTGTGAACACTAGGAATTTTTTTGTAATATATCAGTGGAATTTCCGTGATATATTTTTTTCTTAGTCCCGCAGGGACGAGATGTGCATAACCGTAGGTTAAGCGAAACGCAACCTACGGATCAGAACATTCTCTCCTTTGTAACCCCCCCACACGGGGCGAGATTATTGATTCTTCAATATATTCAAATGAAAATAATTACAGGCTAAACGATACCGTAACATAAAAATAAAAAAATTAGAAAGGGCAGTTAATAACAAGATTGAGTATAAATGAAAATTTCATCTGTTTTA
>JAITIZ010000377.1 GCA_031279215.1 Planctomycetaceae bacterium | reverse complement strand
CTGTTGTACCTTTAATTGTCAGGTTACTTTTGACGCCGTTGCTGGAATTACCGCCGATAATAATCCCGTCTTCATTATGGAGCATCTTAATTGTTCCGATGGTAACAGTTCCGCCAACTTGAGTATTGCTAATGGCGGTTTGTAAATTGTTTTGCGTACCATTAACAGTAGTTTGCGCTTTCGCCGAACTCATTGGCAACGCCAGAGCGGTTAAAAGCGTGATTGCCGCAAGCGGTTTTCGGGATAAGAAATTAAGACGCCTTTTGGGTTCGGTTGTTTTTTTCATTGTCAGCAAGTTAAAAAGAGTAACATTTTACCATGAAGGCATTTTATTTTTTGCTTTTATCAGCTCAACGAGATGCCGTTCAACAGGTTCATAACAAAATTGTCCGAAATTGAGAAAATACCGGAATCGAGAGCGCACTTTTTGCATCGAATTTCAAATTACCGAAACCAGTCCCAACCGGTTCCCATAACCGGAATTAAAAGAATTTTATCGTAATGTTCCAAAATTTCTAAAAAACTCTAAAAAATTCCGTTTTAAAATATTGGCCTTCCGGCGTCTTCATCTTCCATTATTGTATCGAACAGGAATAAACATGAAGTTTAAAAGAATTATTACAAATTTTGAAACTAGGTTATCAGAAGAACCTATTAAGTAAAATAGGTAAAATGTAACGAAGAATCCGCATCTCTCGTATCATAAAATAAATGGTAATTATTCCGTAGCGGTAATCTATCAGCGGAATTTTGTAATCTATCAGTGGAATTATTGTTTAAGTTTAAAAAGGTGTGATAATAGTTAATAGTTAATAGTTAATAGTTAATAGTTCGCAAGCGGAATGATTACCGTTTAGGTCGTAATCCGCTTGCGACACTATTAACTATTAACTATTAACTATTAACTATTAACGCCCCTAGCGGGGCTAAGAGAAAAAACAAAAATTCCACTGATAGATTACAAAAAAGCCGGAATATCAAGATTCCGGCTTTTTTGTTTTTTATAGAACATTCGCGTTTGAAGTTCGCACTTGAAGTTCGTTACGTTACTGAACCAACGATGCTGCGTATTGCGGGAGTTGGTTGGCAAGACCCAATGTTCGAGTCCCTGCTTGAATCAACAATTGTAATCTTGTCAGGTTCGAGCTTTCTTCAGCAAAATCAGCATTGGAGATTTGGGCTTCCGATTCGGTCAGAGCGGTCAAGGAATCTTGCAGCGATGCGATGTTTGGTTCGAGCGATGCTTTTTGGATAGCACCCAATCGACCGCGTGTTGTGGCCACTGTTGAAATGGCTTCGTTGATGATTTTGTCTGCCAACTTCCGGCTGGCATCGGAGGTTTGCAAATCTGCGCTGCCGCCGCTTTTAAGTTGGTAAAGTTGTCCGCTGGCACCGCCAAGACGTGTGGTCATCATCGAACTAATTCCTAACCGCATCTGTTGCGTCGAAACAACATCAGGTCCGAGTTGGAACAACGCCCCGCCGCCGTCAATCGTGAATCCAGTATAACCCGTTACATTCGCAACATTCATCGATAACGCTAAATCCGGCGTGTTAATCGAAATAGTGTTGCCCTGCGCTCTGGCAAGATTACCGTTGATCGTTGCAACCATATCACTACCGGTTGTATAACTCGTTTTGTTGTTGTAATAATCGTAGGTATCAAACGAACCTTGAGCAACGTAAACATTAACAAAGTTATTGCTGCCGGTCTCGGCTGCTTGCAAAATCAACCGTTCATTGGAATCCGCCTGTCCAGTCATTCCAATACCGCTGGAAGTTCCGGTTTGGTTCGTCCCGCTAATCGCAGGAGAATCAACTCGATAACCGCCAACCGTCTGTGCCGCTACCTTCGTCGGATCAACCGAAAATGCAATTTGACCAATAGAAGCCGTTCCAGTCACTGGTGTAGTTGTGTCTGCGTCTGGAAGTAACGATGCTTCTGCGGTAAAGTGTGCCTTAAATACATCGTTAGCGTTGAGGGCATTGGCAAGAGCAACACCATTGATCGTACCGCCAGCTCCCAAATTTCCAGTAACAATCAATGCCCGGCTTCCGTCCTCATTCTGAACATATTTAACAGAAATATCAACTGTCGAATCATCAGTAGGAAGACCAGGTTCAGTCAAACCACTACTAGTATCATTCACAAAATAGATGTTGACTCCCGCCATATCGGTTCCTTGATTGTTTGCTTTGATAATCAAAGCAGGATCATTCGCTCCAACTCCTCGAGTGTCTGCAGTACCGGAACTAGTCCGTGCAATCCCAACTGTTCCACCAGTACCTGCATCGGCTATCGCATCAGCAGCTTCAACACCTATTGCTTGGACAGCATTTCCTGTTGCTCCGGTGTAATCCCGAATCGCTTCCCAGTTTGCTGCGATAGCACTATTGACAGCATCAAGTGCTTCCGCATCTGACCCATCAACGATTTCCGGTCCGAGATAGATGGTTAACGTACCAGTCGTTTCATCAAATCCCTCTACCGTTTCATCACGGGTAAAACCAAACTTGAGACCATTCAATGCAGAACCGGCAGTAACATCAAATGTCAACTCTACAGTTCCTGCGGTACCATTGTTGATATCGACACTGGTCACTGGGGCAGTAGGCGTAAGTGCTGCCGCGCTAGCGATTCTTGCGATGGCATTGGTTCCGGTAATGGACTGATTTGTTCCGAGTAAAACAAGGTCTCCCTGAGCAACAGTACAAGGACCGGGTTGGTTTGTTGGTTGGACAATACCAAGTCCGTAAGGTGTCGGGCAATTTTCGATCACAATAGGATCGCCGCACGAATCAACACCGAAAATACGTCCATTCGGATCAACCCCCGGCGGATAAAGCACTTCCGCACTCACACCTAATGTCTCATCCGCAGTTAATTGGTCAAATAAATCGGCAATATCTTTCGCTGTGGTAATCGAATTACCGGAAGCGTCGGTTGCCAGACGAATTTCAAGAATCGGCGTGTGAATCCCCGCTTTAATATCGGCTTCACTCGGCTGAATAATTTTGACACTCAGTTGTTGATTGGCAACCGGTTTGTTATCGGCTCCCATATTTGTAATCCGAACAACCGGTCCATTGTCCATTCCGGTAAATCGAAGAGCATTATCAAGGTTGACACTGCCGTAATCAACAGCCGCATCCATGTAACTCACACGACCGGTACCGGAATCGCTGGACAAGGCTGTTGCCATGAATTTGTCGCCCAACTTGCTGTTGATCAAATCAATAACATCCTGTGCTGTTGCGCCGGAAGTATATTGGCTTACCGTGTTTACTTCAGTAGTACCATCACCGGCACTGACATACGTTTTGCCATCCGGTAAAGCTTTGATAAGAGCGGTTCCGTCAACACCTTGTCCGAGTGTTGCCTGAACATTCGGCGCACTGTTCAACAATTTGAGAATATCATTAGCGGTTGCTCCTTCTTTGTAAGTAATCGTAACTTCACCCGCATCGGCTCCATTTTTGAATGTAAGAGTCTCGCCATTCACTAATGTTTGACCTGCAAGAGAAAATGCAAAGTTTGGAGTTCCCTCCGTACTAACTGCCGTACCGGCGAGTGCCTGATTCATAATGGAACTAAAAGTACTGAGATCATCTGGATCTGAAACGGTTGCAGAATTGACCCGAACAGTCTTATTATCAACATCAATGGCTCCTGTATCAGCATTAACAGAATCATCAATAATAACCGTCCAACCATTTAATTCCGACATACGTGAGGTATTGCTATCGTATGCGGCAGTGATTGATTTTCCATTACTGGTATTTGCAACAGCAGCGGAAGCCTCCTCGTGATACACAACACTATTCGAATCACCGCGAGTAATACTAACTGATGTGGCAGCAGTAGCGGCATTGGGAGTTCCAGTGTCATCGATTCTGTCCGTTGTATCAATCGTGATATTGAACAGACCGGCGAAATCTTTATATTCATGTTGTGTGGACGGAGCGAGTGTAATTTCAACAACACCTGCGTTTCCGCCGGATGCTTCCGTAACAATTCGGGCATCATTGGTTGTTCCCTGTGTAATACGGAACGAATAATTTCCGGCATCGAAACCGGTATTATTCGCGGTAATCACAATATCGTTGTTGGCGCCGGCGGTGGAGAGAATCACGCTTCCGCGTTCCGCCAGCCCTTCAACAAACGCATTCACACCGGTCGAATCACTTGCGGCGTTAATCGCTAGAGCAATTTCGGCGTTGGACGTTCCTGCGCCAAAGGTGAGCGATTTTGAACCCACATTGCCCGTAACATCAAGTGTTGTTTTTTGATCAACACCCGTTCCTTGATAAATCAAAGTCGCATTGGATGCTGTTTGTTGTACGTTGACATTAACCCCGACATAATCGGATGTCCCGAAATTGGCAGAATCAATCTGCAAATTACTAATGTAACCGTTATCGGATCCAGAAGTACGGAAATCAAGTGAGCCGTCCAGAAGTTTTTGTCCGGCAAAACTGGTTGTCCGGGCAATCCGGTCAATAGAATCGAGCGAGGCATCAACTTGAAGTTGGTTAGCGGCGATTTGTTCGGCACTCATCGCTCCGGTGTTGGCTGCTTCAACAACCAGTCCCTTAATATCATTGAGTAAGTTACCCACCTGACTAAGGGCACTGTCGGCGGTTGAAATTAAACTATTGGCGCGTTGGGTATTGGTGATCGCTTTGGTTGTTCCGGTGATTTGGGATTTGAGTAACTCGCTGGCAATCAAACCGGCAGGATCATCTTTACCGGAGTTGATCCGCAAACCAGTACTCAACCGCGTCAACACGTTGCTTAACTCTCCCATGTTCCGCGTCAAATTGAACTGCGAACTAAGCGCAGTCGAGTTAGATGCTACATAGAGTCCTGTCATTTGTGTTTATCCTTTCTTTTTCCAACGCAATGTCTTGTAGGCGTGGATTGTGGATCGTGGATAATGGATAGCGGATAGATCGTTCCAGAATCTCCGCTTCCTATTCGCAACTTCCCACTCTCAACGATGTCGGCTTCCTTCCAATCGAAACCGGTTTATCCTTTGTGACACGGTTGACGTGAAAAATATTTTGGCTTTCCGTGCCTCTTCAACCAAGAAAAGACCTCCAACGGAAAAACCAATCAATAATTAAGGCAAATAGAACGTATAGGCAAGATACGCAAATCAGCCTAGTGCAGTATAGAACATAATTAAAAGCAACAAGGAAAATTTTCTATATTCTTTCTACTTTTTTCAGAACGTTTTCCCTACCCCAAAGATACAACCGACAAAATTAGAATGACTATAAAAATATTAAAGCCCAACTATCGGAATATCTAAAATATCCAATATTATCAGAGAAATTCTAAAAACTAATATTAGGAGGAACGCAGGCGTCTCGCCTGCAAGAGTTGATTGTAAAACCGGTTACGGCAAACTAATATTAGGAGGAACGCAGGCGTCTCGCCTGCACTGTTTATAGGCAATGTGCAGTCGAGACGACTGCGTTCCTGATGTTTTTAGAAGTTCCCTTATTCTGATTGTTTTATGGCAACTTCTAAAAACTAATATTAGGAGGAACGCATGCGTCTCGCCTGCCCTTTTTATAGGCAATGTGCAGTCGAGACGACTGCGTTCCTGATGTTTTTAGAAGTTCCCTTATATGGAATAGTTATCTAAATTTTCCTATTTACATGATTGTTGAAAATCTGTATTATTTTTGTTGGTTATTGAGTTCCTGAAAATTGGCTATAAAGGAGATAGGCAATGCCGTTTTTCCGAATCATTTTGTTTTTAATTATTTTTTGGTGTGTTAATGATATTATTGGGCAGGTTTATCAAGTTCCAAGCCCGTCGAATCCAATTCCGCAATCCAATGCGATTCAACAGCCGATTCGCCCAATGCCGCTCCAAACACCGCCAAAAACCGTAATTCAAAACGGTGTTCTTGTTTACCCGCAAAATCAAAATACAAGTTCAAATGTTCCGAATCAGCCCGGAATCACAGAACGTACCATGCCAACCGGTTACGGTTCGCCCTATCCTACCGGTCAACCATTACCCGCCGGTTCTTTTAAACTTGCAACAACTCAAACATCCGGTTCTGTTTACGGTTTGCCGCCGCAAAACCAAACGCTTCCCAATCAACCGCTTGCGAATCCCAATCAACCGCTTGCCAATCCCAATCAACCGCTTCCCAATCAGCCGCCCGTCAATCCCAATCAACCGGTTAACACCCCAACACCAGGAACACAACATCGATATGTTGGTCATGCCGAACCAACAAACCGGATTATTCCGTTCTTTTTGACTCCGCAAGAACAACAGGAACTAGATGAATTTCTTATTCGTTGGGAAAAATACAGTTTGGGTATTAAGCGATATGATGTTGATTTCAACATGTTCCTTTATGACGAAACGATTGGTTCCATTCCGGGTAAACCGTACAAAACGGCGTTTGGTTATTTCAAATATATTGCGAAACCGTTGCGGTTTGTTTATCACGTTGAAGGCGAATGGGTTGGCGATAAAAAAGTTGAACGGGACGACAAGAAAAATCCGCAGATTTTTGCGGAGAAAATTATTATTGATGAGAAAGCGGTTTTTAAGTATGAATATAACGCCAAAACTATTGTACAAGTCAATGTCCCGCCGGAATTGGTTGGTAAGGGAATTGCCGATAGTCCTTTGCCGTTGATTTTCGGGGCGAAAGCTGATGATATGAAAAAACGGTTTAGTATGAAAGTTGTTACCGCCGAACAACGCAAAAATACCGAAATCTGGCTTCAGGCAAAACCGCTTTTGATTGAGGATCAGCAGGAGTTTTCACAAATCGAAATCCGCCTTGATAAAGAAACACTTCGTGCAATTGCTCTGAAGAAAGATGACATCAATGGTAAAGCGTTTACGGTTTACACAATTCTTTCGCCAAAAGTTAATGATCGGCTTACTTCGTTTCTTGAAGACATTAAGAAGTGGTTTACGCCGACAGTTCCTGATGGTTGGAAACTTGACGTGAAAGATTGGGTTCTTGACGTTCAAATAGCGCAGCAACCAACAGCAACCGTTATTCCGGGAACATCTCCAGGAACATCTCCGGGAACATCTCCAGGAACACTCCCGTCAACGTCTCCGCCAACCTCTCCGGCAACACTGCAACCGTCTTTCGGTAATCAAACGTTGCCGTTGCGAAATGAAATTCCGCTTTATCAGCCGAAACATTAATCACAATCACAATCACAAACACAACCACAAACAACCCAATTAACCGTAATACCAATGTCTCTATCCAAAACACTTGATATAAAACTGTCTCGGATTCTTGCCGACCGAAGTTGCAATGATTTTATTTTAGCGGATGCCAAAGATGCGGATATGGCTTACGGTCTTTCCGCTCCGGGGCAAAGTCCTGAACATTACGGACATGAAGCGGCGTTCCGAACATTGGACGAATACCGCGAACAAATCCGGCAAATTGTTGATCAAGGTTTGGTTGACATAATGTTGATGAGTGCGAGTACGAGTGAAATTCTAACGATTCGGGAGCGAATATTTGATCATTCCCCGATTACGCCGGCAATTCGCGCCAACGACACAACTGATATTTGGCTTGCCGGTGCGGAAGGTGTTTACGGTCATGAGCCGAGCCGGTGGTTTCGGACGGCAACAATCGATCATGCTCTTTGCGGAAAAAACCATTGTGAACCCAATGAACGGAAACTTGGGGCGGATTTGGGATTGTATTCGATTACGTTCAATAATGATTTGGAACATGATCGGGAAGCACTTCAGGCGTACAAGGAATTTCGGATTGAAGCGGAAACCAAAGGGTTTCGTCATTTTCTTGAGGTATTTAGTCCGAATGTTGCCGGTTGTAACACGCCGCAAGATATTCCGGCTTTTGTCAACAATCATATTGTTCGGACATTGGCGGGAGTTACGGAAGCGGGCAGACCTATTTTTTTGAAGATTCCGTATTACGGTCCTAAGGCGATGGAAGCGTTAGCCCGATATGACAGTCGTCTTGTGGCGGGGATTCTTGGCGGTTCGGCGGGGACAACGCTTGATGCGTTTCAGATGCTTGCGGATGCCAAAAAATATGGAGCGAGGGTTGCGTTGTACGGACGCAAGATCAATCATGCCGAACATCAATTATCGTTTGTCAAATATCTTCGAGCTATTGCCGACAGTCAGATAGAACCGGTTGAGGCGGTTAAGGCGTATCACAGTGATCTCCGCCAACTCGCTATTCCGCCGCGGCTTTCACTAGAAAATGACTTGCAACGAATGGAATCAACCGACAGTTACAGCGGTTACTCCACAACACCCAAGAAAAAAACAAACCAGAAACCGGAAATACCAGATTTTTCAAAAATGACCGCCGCCGAAAAAGTTCAATGGAATCTTGACCGCCTTAAACGGGTTTTCGGATAAGTAAATAGTAGTGGAGAGCGGAGGACAGCGGACAGCGGAGAGTGGAGAGTGGAGAGTGGAGAGTGCCGCAAGCGGAATTACTACCTAAACCTAAACGGCAATAATTCCGCATGCGACACTATCCACTATCCACTCCCAACTATCAACTACTCTCCACTCCTATCGGGGCTAATATAAAAAATAAAAATTTCACTGATGGGAACTTCTAAAAACTCATTTTTTTAGGAACGCAGGCGTCTCGCCTGCACTTTTTATAGGCAATGTGCAGTCGAGACGACTGGGTTCCTGATGTTTTTAGGAACGTAGGCGTCTCGCCTGCACTTTTTATAGGCAATGTGCAGTCGAGACGACTGCGTTCCTGATGTTTTTAGAAGTTCCCTTATTCTCCTTTTAAAAAAACATTGAAATGGTGTTATTTGTAGCTCTACAATTGTCATTTGTAGCTCTACAATTGTCAATTGTAGTTCTACAATTGGTCAATGTAGTTCTACAATTTACGGTATTAAACGGTTTTTTTGGTTAATTTTCTGGAATTTTGTCACTATTCTGTGATTTTTTAACCTTGGTAGGCAACCAATTTCCGAACGGTTACATCGATTTTCACCGATTTTGCTCCTAAAATATGGTTTCCAAAATTCAAAAAACGTCAATTCGATTTTTTGAACGGAGCTATTGAAATCATATTTTACGTGTAACCGCTCGGAAATTGGTTGCCAGCCTCTTGTGTGTGGTTGGCAATCATCCAACCGCCTCAATTATTTATTAGGGCAGGCGAACCTTAACCTTATCTCCCGAAGGTTCGCCTACTTTGAGAGTTTCGATTAGTTACGGCAAAGACGCTGTTTCACCGTCATTGCAACAGGCTAATTTCATTAATATCTTTTGCATGTCGGTTGTTTCGCTCACAAATCGAACGGAACCATCGGCAAGACTAGCATTGATACCTCCGGGATGATACGACCCCCAAGGACCATAGTTTGTTTGTTCTATAACAGCTATATCATGATCCAAACTGATTGAAGGTGTGCTTGATGTTGCTTTGATATTGTAAGTTGTATCCACTCCTTTTTTGAACAAATTGATCGGTAATGTCTCTGCCCATGCTTTGGCAAAATACATTGGATTGTTGCCGGAACGAGCCCAAGTCATTCCTTTAAATTCATTCCACGCAATTTCCGAATAGAACAATGTGTTCGATGAACCATCTGTGAGGCTTTCAAGCCCATTCTTACTTTTGAGGTAGATGATTCCGTTGCTGGTGATAGGAGAACTAGTAGCACCATAAGTCGTAGTCGCAGAAATAACCGTACTAAGATCACGGTACCATGAATAAAGGCTTGACTCGGTCATCTCACTTTCTGCCGCACCAGCATTTGCCATGTAATTTGAGATGAAATTTCCTCCTGCGTTATTTCCTGATTTGTTCTTTCTGCCCGCATTATCAACACAAGGACATATAAACACTGGAATTTCCGTTTGACAGAGTACATTCGTATTTTTGTGTGTCATGGTGGTAATATCGATACCGGCTGGTAAAAGCGAAAGAATGTTCCCCTGTTCAATGAACGTCACAATTGACAACAAATGGCTAATATCATTCCCCGAAGGTTCTGAGGGAAAGACAGTGTAAACATCGTGATAGCCGTGTTGTGCCAAAGTGAGTTGTTTAACATTGTTTGCACATTGCATTCTTCGAGCAGCATTACGAGCGGCTTGCACGGCGGGCAACAGAAGAGCAATTAACACCCCAATAATCGCAATCACCACAAGAAGTTCGACCAATGTAAAGCCAAACAGTAAAGAGCGAAGCGGTTGTAAGACATTTAAAGGATAGTGTTTAGAAAAGGAACATTCCCCTTTTTAAGTACCCCCCCCCCCCCCTGGTTTGCCCATTTTCACACAAAACTTTTCCGATTGAAAATTGACCAAACGGAAAAGAATAGACTAAACAATTTTTCGCAAACTTTTCCGAAGAAAATAGCGAACAAAACCCCAAAAAACTCAAACAAACTTTTGACAAACATAAACATAATAGTATCCCTTTCTTAATTAAGGAAAATTGAAAAATGTGTTTACCCGTTGCTCCATCGGGGTCTAATACCCGGATTTTACTTACCGGATTCTAATTTTACCGCCCCCAACAAAGTTTTGGCGGTCAAAAATTTTAAGTTTCCTAATTACAACACATCCCCAAAAATCGTCAATAGGGGATCCCCAATTTTTTATTTGTTGGTGATCGCAATCCAAGATAGTTGATAGTTGAGAGTGGATAGTGTATAGTTAATAGTGCCGCAAGCGGAATTATTACCGTTTGGATAGTAATCCGCTTGCGGCACTATTAACTAACTCGGTTAAGAGCAAAACACAAAGGGGAACTTCTAAAAACTCATTTTTTTAGGAACGCAGGCGTCTCGCCTGCACTTTTTATAGGCAATGTGCAGTCGAGACGACTGCGTTCCTGATGTTTTTAGAAGTTCCCAAAGATTTCACGGATAGATTACATTAGGGGCAATTTTGAGTCAAATAATCTTTTTGAGTGAATCGACCAATTCGTTAATCATTTCCGAAGTATGGGTTGCGAACACGGCAATACGAAGAGCCCCAGTAGAACCAAGTCCCACATAACGCGGAAGATAGGAAATCAAAATCCCTTTTTCCGAAAGCTCCTTTTGAATACGACGCATGTTGCCGGAAGAACCAAGCGTCAAAATAACAATAGGTACCGGTAAATCATTAATCTCCATTCCAAGATTCCGTAACCGGTTTTTCAATAGTACCGTGTTTTCCCGAAGTTTTTGACGAATTGTGTTTTCGGTCAGAATAGATAAAGCTTTGGCGGTTGCGGCTGCGATGGGACTTGCCGGCGCACTGGCTCCGAAAAAAAATGATGAACGATCTTTTAAGCGTTGGATAAACGATTCGCTGCCCGGTATGACTCCGCCGCAACCGCCAACCGCCTTGCTCAATGAAAAACAAGTAAATAACCGTGTCGAAATTGTTGAACAATTGCCAAACCCAAAATGATCCGCATCATCTTGAACTGTTCGGTTCACCACAGAAGAATCAAAACCAAAATGTTCCAGAGTTCCGTAACCGTTTTCACCAAGAACCCCAAAACTATGAGCATCGTCAATCCAAAGCGACGCCCCCTCATAATCCGCCAGTAAATCAACATAATCCCTGATCGGCGCAATTGTTCCAAGATAAGAAAAAACACCGTCCGTAATCACAATTGGTTTTTCGTGCAGTTGGAGATTGGCGTCGAGTTTTTCTTTCAAATCGTTGATGTTACGGTGCCGAAATGCAATAGGACGGCAACGTACCCCACGAATCCGCTTAGCCGCATTGAATAAAGAATAATGGGATGATTCATCAATAAAAATACGATCAAAAGTGCCTTCCAATGATTCCAACAGAATTTGGTTGGCAATATAACCGGAAACAGTATAAAGAGATCGTTCTGTTCCTAAAATTTCAGCGATACGGCGTTCCACTTCAAAAACCGGCGGCGAAGTGAATGCCGCACGGCTGGTCGCCGTACCAACCCCGTAACGTAAAACCGCCTCACAAGTTGCCGCCAAAACCTCCGGATCCGCCTGAAGACCTAAATAACCATTACCGGCAAAATATAAATAACTCCGACCCAAAATAGAAATCATCGCATCCGGCGGACAATCAAAACTTAATGATTCTTCAATCGCCGCCTGAATCGCATTTTTGGGAACCGAATTCAAAGCCGAGTTCTTCATCGAATTTGACGAATAGGAAACATTGCGATCACGTAACTCATTATCATAAAAAAACATCGGATAATATCAATTTCGTTGGTATTCTTGAGTAACCTGAGTAAGGAAAAAACCGAACAGTGTGAAGAATATCGAAAATATCATGTATTGGCAAGATCAAAATTTCCCGGAACAAAGTAACTGATAATAGTTGATAGTTGATAGTTGATAGTGGAGAGTGTCGCATGCGGAATTATTGCCGTTTAGGTAGTAATCCGCTTGCGACACTATCCACTATCCACTATCAACTATTATCAGGCGAATACTTTTTAAAGGTAACTTCTAAAAACTAATATTAGGAGGAACGCAGGCGTCTCGCCTGCACTTTTTATAGGCAATGTGCAGTCGAGACGACTGCGTTCCTGATGTTTTTAGAAATTCCCTTTAGGAATCGAACCCGAAACTTTAGGAATTGAACTCGGATTGCTGGCAATTTGACTCGGATTGCCGGCAGTTGAACTCGGATTGCCGGCAGTTGAACTCGGATTGCCGGCGTTTAGATGTCATTATACTTCTCACGGTGAAAAATGAACTTGAAGCCTTTTGGGAATAATACTCCTCATATTTTG
>JAITIZ010000374.1 GCA_031279215.1 Planctomycetaceae bacterium | reverse complement strand
TACCAGAAAAAAACTAAAAAAAGCTGTGGACAATAAAAAATTTCAAAAAAATTGACCTAACTCAAATAATAAAAAAGAGTTAGGGCGAAAACTCTTAACAAGCGAATATGGAACATCCGATGTAATACTGCTATTCCACTTGTGGTTTTTAATGTAATGGAACAATTTTATGGAGCAAAACTTGGATATATCAAGACCAATAATCAAACAGAATATTGTATCAAACATCCAGAAATCAATTTATTTTTTACTGTTACCGATTTAACTTCTGGTTTACTTCTTGGTTCAAAAAATAATGACACGCATTTACCTGATGAAGACGCATTTTCACCAGGTGAACTTGCTATTTACTCTTATGAAAGATGTCGGGATATATTTCATAAAATTACAATGTATTTGCGATATGGAAATGTATACCTTGGAAACTAGTGTCTGGTGCACTTATACAATAATTTGAAATCGCCTAAAATTATCGGTATGATAATAGAATTTGAGAGAATTTTTAGGGGTGCTACAAGAAATGAAACGAATTATCGATTCTATAATATCTAAAAAGTGACAAAATTATTCAAAAATTGCGTTTTGCACAAACAGTGACCACAGATTGGTCTGATATGTCTCCTTTCAAAACACAACGATAATTGTGCAAAAATATAATACGACCATTGTGCGCACTTACAGAGCTACTTGGTAAAAAATTATCCGATTTTTGCTACTTGACAGGCTTAGAACAATTCGTGGACAAGCACACAGAAACTAATCCCTAAATAGATTAGGTGAATAAACTCTACAAACCAAAGCGGCAAGAAGATCGTAATGAGGTACAAATTGGTGAATTGTCAGTGATAAATTATTATGATATCCTAATTCTTCTCGACTTATTATCTCATTTGAATCAGAATCAATTAACGATAATCTTTGTGCACCATCTATAATATGCCATTTTACTTCTGTTATTAATGACAATGTGTACCCAATGGAATCAACTTGAACTTTAAGCAAAGGTTCTTCTCTTTGGTTCTTTTTAAATATCGTATCGCGCGGTATTTGCCAAGTATCTAACAATATTTTATTATTATTATAGACATCCACAAATGAAACGGAAGCAGGGTCAGATAATCCCCATGGAAGTCGTGGTTTTTCTTGGCATCGAAAAGAATAATTTTTGCATCGATAAATCCAATTATTCTTAATTCGTGACTTTCTAAATAAAAGGTATCCCGTTTCTTTGTGAGTGACATATCTTGCTCTAGTCTGAAAACAATTTATGTCAATATCCTTTATGATAAAAACACCAACACAATGCCTATCATCCTGAATATATTGTAACCTTTCATGTACTTTTTGAGACTTTCTTTGAAAAAATAACTTTTTTAAAATTTTGTGAATTTGATAAAAAAATGGCATAACATATCCTCACTTATTAAAATATATCATCAACATACTCGCCTGTTCCATATCGAAACTGAAAATATGTAATTCGTTGTGCGACTTTAAAATTATTGTGAAGTGATTCACTGCTATTTGAAGGTTGAGTAAAAGCATCGTCTTTTTTTATAAAATCAATATCCTTACATATTCGTCCAAATATACTTGCAGTATGATTGGTAAATCCTCTTTGAAAAGAATAATCTGCACCGCCGCGAACACCAATTTCTGCAAACAAATTCATTTCTTTAAATGGATGATATTCCCAACGTAATGCACCAGAAGCATTAATTCTTAAATCTTGCCAACCATTTTTTGATCCATTACTAAGTACATATTTTCCTGTACTGGCTATGGTTAGAATTGGACTCGCGTGTAATCGTTTGATCTCATTTAATTTCATTCTAAATTCCACACTTACAGCAAACGCCGCCGATGCTGTTCCTGTTGTTAAATTCCCATCTACTGTTCCGCCTACAGTAACAACAATTTCGGATTGTGCCCAAAGTTTTTCTTTTTTAGGAATACTATACACAAATCTCTTTTGTCCTCCACTTCCTAATGATAATCCAGACTGCATAATCGCCGAATAAATATATTCACCAGCTTCTTGCGCAAGAAATTGATATCCTGCATATACAGAGTTATACGTTCCAATAACAGCATCTTTTAAATCTATGAGTGGTTGTACAAACTGATTATAAATACGGTAATATGCACCAAGATTGGCTGCTGTACCTCTTGATTGATTACCCATTCCAATTGCCATACTTATACCAATTCCAATTACCCCTCCGAATAATCCATTAGGGTCAATCATATTCACTGGATCAGCATGAACATAAAGATATTTGTGCAAACTTAACGGATCACTCAGATTTCCAAAGAATGGATCAAGCCGATTGAATCGACCTGTTACAGGATCATAATATCGTTGCCGTAAATACTGCTGCCCGATTTTTGAATCGAATTGTTCGCCGCTGTACAAGAATTCTGTTAGCGCAACAGAAGGGTCAAAACCGATGGCGTTACCATAAGCGTCAAAAGAATATAATTCGACAATTGCACCAGCAAGATCAGTTAAGACTCTGGTACTTCC
>JAITIZ010000301.1 GCA_031279215.1 Planctomycetaceae bacterium | reverse complement strand
CAGTAACGTCTTGGATTCAACATTCTCAATTAGCCCGCAAGTTTCGTAACTTTTTTCATCACTTGCCGCAAATTGGTCGCAACAACGATAACCTGTTACACCAATTTTTAAGCGAGTTACTCAACTCCCACCGACATCTCTTTGATGGTCTTACCGGTATTCGGTTAGTCGTGGATGATACGACAACGAAACATTACGGCAAGAAAATCGAGGGTTGCGGTTGGAATACCCCCTAGAATTGGGAATCTTACCCACTCGACTCAAAAAAAATGACGGAAAAAAACACGAACCTAAACTGCTACGTAAAAATTCGCGTTTTTAGAAGTTCCCATAATTCTTTGTGTTGACAGAAAAGGAATTTGCGATTAAGGTTTAGATTATTAATTTTTTCCCCGTTTCGTTATGCTCCCAAAACAAGGTATTCACAATGTCATTATTGACGGCGGAATCCGTAATACCAACAATATTGTGTCGCCAAAGTTTTCAATCCGGTTTTGAGTGTGTTGTTTCCAGCCGCAAAACAGAATACAGGTTTATACTTTGGGGGTTATTCAATTGATGTTTTTTGATTGGGGATATTTGTAATAGTTTTATTTTGTAACATATTTAATGCACTGATAAAAATTAGATATTTCGTTTTGACCCTATAAAAGGTCATATATTGGTAGAACAAACTCTAACAAAAGATTTTTTCCTATGAAATTCAAAAATTTTTGTTCCGTTTTTTGTTGTTTGCTGGTTTTGGGCGGTTTTGCTGCTGAAGTTTTTGGCGGAGATATTTTTCGGCTGGGCATTATCGGTACAACAACTTCCCATGTTCCGGCGTTTGTCAAAATTTTGAATGATCCCAATGTTCCAGAACCGTGTAACGGTTTCAAGGTTGTTGCGGCTTATCCCGGCGGAATGCCTGATAATGCGGGAAGTTGGAGTCGGGTGAGGCAATACGCCGATGAATTGGAAAAACAAGGAATTACATTGCACAACACAATCGAATCCATGCTCCCCAATGTTGATGGTGTTTTACTCGAAAGTGTTGATGGACGTCCGCATCTGGAACAAGCCAAACCGGTTATTAATGCCGGAAAACCCCTCTTCATCGATAAACCAATGGCGGCTTCACTTGTCGATGTTTTAACAATTTTCCGTTTAGCAGAGGAAAAAAAAGTTCCGGTTTTTTCAGCATCTTCACTTCGTTTTGCCTCCGGTTTTCAAAAAGTACGAAAAGGTGAATCCTCGGTTGGAAAGGTAATTGGTTGTGATGTTTGGAGTCCGTGTTCGCTCAACGATAAACATCCCGATCTATTTTGGTACGGTATTCACGGAGTTGAAATACTTTTTACTTTAATGGGAACAGGCTGTGAATCTGTTACAAGAACTAAAACCGACGGCACTGAACTTGTTACAGGAATTTGGAAAGGCGGACGAATCGGGACATTTCGGGGAATTCGAACCGGTAAAACCGGATATGGAGCGGTTGTTTTCGGTGATAAAGGAATCGCCGATGCCGGGTCTTACGAAGGTTATAAACCGCTTGTTGAAGAAATTGCACGATTTTTCAAAACCGGTCAATCTCCGATTGAGCCGCAAGAAACCATCGAAATCATCGCTTTCATGGAAGCCGCCGAACAAAGTAAAATAAAAGGTGTTTCCGTTTCAATGGATCAGGTTCTCCGTGAAGCCGAAAATAAAAAGGTAATCACCGTTCAACTCAACATTTGGGCAAACACAACATTGACCTTAAACAATCAACCGGTTAAAACAGAAGAGTTGGCAAAAACGTTGGATAATTTTGTTGCGGGAAAACCGGATCACTGTGTCAAAGTTATTTTGAGTTCCGAAAAAGATACGCCGATTGAAACAGTCCAATCTGTTTGTAACAATCTCGGAAAGGCAACTCTTGCCGATTATATTTATAATTACTAATTACTAACTGCCCTTTCTAAATTTTTATTTTTTTGTATCAGGAATTTTCGTGTTTTTTATATTACAAAATTATTGGTCTGTCATCATTTTCATTTGAATATGTTGAACATTACGGCTATGGTCAAAAAATTTTGTAATTTTTAGAATATTTTTTGGAGGTTCAGTATGCTTGTCCCGATTACAATTCTTTGATATCGGTCTCGCCTTTTGCATGATGATGAAGGTTATTGTTTTGTAAAAAATAATAAACCATAACTTACACAAAAAATTGGAAAGACCTGTTTTGGGGAAAGGGCAGTTACCCAAAATCATTATTTTTCGGCAATTCCATGCGGTTTCCCGTCTGCCGTGTTTGGGTTACAACTATCGTTGTTTTTCAGCAGGATATTGAAGTTTTCGCACAAAAATAGATAGATCAGCAACACGGTTGAGACCAAACCGAAACTGATAATCACTTCACACAACGTCGGATAATAAATCACTCCGGCATCACGAATCATTCCCGTAATCACCACATTCATTCGGTTGGCAAACACCCCAACACTCGTAAGAAAACCGTAAGTAATGATCCAACCGCGATAGTTGATCAACGGAGAAAAAACAATCAGAATCGGTATCACAATACCAAATAAATGTTCCGCAATAAATGCGTAACTCTCAAAACTGCCTTCAAAAAGCAATCCCGTTTCGTTGTGAACCACAAGATCGCCGATTTTCAATGCCAAATAAAGTATCATCATTCCGCCGCCGATTCGCGCCAGTATTTTCAGAACATCGTTTGGAGTTTTGTGCCCAAAAGCAAAACCAACCAACACCGATTCCATCACCAACATTGCCGGTCCCACAAAAAGCGATGATAAAAGGAAAAACAGAAAAATCAACGGACTCCACCAAAGCGGATGCAAACGTCCATCAGTCATCAGATAAATAGCACCAAGCGATGATTGGTGTAACGTGGGCAGCATCACGCCAATAACCGCAAAAACAGGGAAAAAACGTACAAAAAACCAGTGAATCTGACGAAAAACCTTTTCGGTAACTATTTCGCCCAATTCTAAAACCTGAATAATAAAGTACAAAGAAACACACCAGAATACTTCAAATAACGCCGATTCATGTCCCCACGAAATATAAGGACGCCAGAAATTAAACCAACGTCCAATCTCCGTAAAAAGACCAACAAGCATCAGTGTGTAACCAAGAAGCGAAATTAATAAGGTTCGGTGTGAAATAAGTTTTAAACGTTCAATATGTAATATGTGAACGAGAAATGTTGTCCCATATCCGCCGCCCGCCAACGCCGCTCCGGCAAAAACCGCCCAACCCTTCCAAAGTCCCCAAGGCCATTGATCGTTAAGATTGGAAACAGATTGCAGTCCAAACGCAAAACGATACACCAAAACCACCGCCGTCAATAACGACAACAGAATCAGGAAAAAACGTAGCGGCGTAATTCGGAATGACCAATGATCATAGGAAATACGAATAAACCACTTCTTAAATTCAATATTAAAATCCATTGAAAAACAATTGGGTTAGGGTTCTTCTAATGTTAAAGTAATTTCGGTAGGATTCAAAATTCGTAATATTTCAATGGTCTCCGCATAGTCTGCATTTATCAACGCCCTCCGCGGACGACTCGATATTTATCAGCATCCTCTGCGGACAAAAATTATTCTATTGTTTCAGAATCTTTATTTTCGGCAGTTTTTGTTTTGACCAGTTCTTTTCGTTTCGTAAAGAAATAAAGCCCCGTTAAAATCAATGCCCAAACCGCACCGACAATCGGTGTCGAGTGCATGTAGGTTGACGTGTACGAAGGAATCGGCTTTTTGGGAATATCCATCTTGAAACCAAGTTGTTCAAACGGTGTATCCGAAACATAAATCCAAGAAGTTCCTCCGGCTTCTTCTTCACCATAAATATGTTGGACATACCGCTTGTCTTTACTAACCAATTCCTTCGCTTCCGCTAGCAAACTGTTACGGTCTCCGAATTTCATCACATTCGTCGGACAAACCGACACACAAGCCGGTTGTTGACCTTTCGCGATACGATTACTACACATCACACATTTCGTAATCACAGGAATTGTTTTATCCCATTCAAATTTTGGAATCTTGAACGGACACGCCAACATACAGTAACGACAACCAACACAATTATTAGGATAATAAATTACCGGTCCCTCCTCCGTTTTTTGAAACGCTTTGGCAAAACAAGAAGACACACAACCCGGCTCTTTACAGTGCATACATTGCCGTTTCACAAAACGCCATACCTCACCGTGAGTACGGTCCGCTTTATTTGTGTGATTTAAGTTCTTTGATTCGTTGTGTTCCTCCGAAACGTTTGAAACATTTGAAACATTTGAAACGTTGCGTTTGTTCGCGCCGGTGTCCATTCCGGCAGCCGTTTGCGGTACGCGGAATTTTTGAATCACCGTCCAGTTTTCGTCCGCTAATTTCGCATCTTCACCGTTGGTTGCGGCACGTTCATTAATCCACTGATTGCCGTTGTACATCTTGCACGCAACCGTACAACTACCACAACCAATACATTTCGTAAGATTAACTAATACTCCTCGTGACATGATAACCTCCTCATATATACATTGTACTTTGAAATTGCCGGTTTCTTGTACGAAATGGCGTCAATTTCATAATCTCGTCAAAAAATAAAAAGATGCTTTTTGTGTCAAATTATTGTGTCAAATTATTGTGTCGAATAAATGTCGGACAAATCAACAATCCGTAGTTTATCAATCCGTTCGAAGTGTTTACAATTTAATGTTGCTAACGGTAAATTGTTGGTAATTGCTGTGGCCGCTATCAAAATATCAGGCATATCAAGTAAACAACGATCTCGTTTCAGTTGATGATGAATTTGACAAGCAATTTCTACAGTAACGTTATCAACAGGTAAAACTACGAACATTCCAAAGGTCTCTTGCCAAAAAAATAAATCAATATCTTTTGAACCACAAAGTACCTCGTATTTTGCAATAACCGAAATAAATAGGTCAGGTTTATTGCCTAATAATTGTCTCAATAACGAATTGGGTTTATCACGCGTTCGAAAATAATCAATAAAAATACACGAATCAATGATCATCTTACTTGCCACCGGCTCATCTCCATTCTGACTTCGTCTTGCATTTTTATTGTTTCTTCATCAGCCACGGGACCATGTTCCAAAAATTCGAGAAATTCTTCCCACGACATTTTAGGTTCCTGTTTCTGTTTTTCTTTTATTTCGTCCATAAGTTTTTCACCGTTTAACCGGAATCGTTCCATATCCTCTTCGGAAAATTCTAGTGATGTTGCTGTTGTTCTTTCCGGTTTCGCGGGTTCTTCCTTCACCGGAAGGATCATAATTTCCACTTCACGATTCTGTAATTCGGCGGGCAGATCAATAATTGAAGTAAGCCGTTCTGAATTAACAATAGTTCTTAAAGTATTCATAATAAAAGTTACGGTTCAGGTATGATGAAATAATATGTTTCTTTATCGTTAACGGAAACCATTTAGTGAAAATAATTATCAACAACGTCTAACAACCGCTTGTGAACTATCATTATTCACTCTACAAACTATTCACTCATTTTTTGTTTCTTTGTTAGATGACTACTATAGTTTTCGTAATGCGTATGTAAAAGGGCATGGGCGATACCTTCGTTTGGTGTTCCGAGATAATCTTTATAAACGGTTTTAATTTCGGGATTTTCGTGACAAAGTCGAACCGCGGCGCGTTCATCGACATTGTAAAGTGCGTTGATTCGTGCGGAGCGTACTGCATCGGAAGGCGGTAAGGCAGTTCGGGGTTGTCCGCCGCCGCTGATGCAACCTCCCGGACAAGCCATAAATTCAATAAAATGCCAATGTCCCGTACCATTTTGAACACGTTCCAACACTTTATGAGTATTTCCCATTCCGGCAACAACCGCAACACGAACTTCACCGTGATTAGGAATTTCTAATGCGGCTTCTTTCATTCCTGCGAGACCGCGCACGGGTTGGAGATTGAACAAGAGAGCCGGAGGTTTTTCACCGGAAATCTGGGCGTAAGCGGTTCGCACTGCTGCTTCCATCACTCCGCCGGTTACTCCAAAAATTGCTCCCGCACCGGAATATTCACTCAAAAGGTTATCGTAATGAACCGGTTCCAGTTTTAACAGGTCGAGTCCGCGTAATTTAATGAGGTTTGCCAATTCGCGGGTGGTGATGACCAGATCGGTATCTCGGATACTGGGATCACCGATTTTCAAACCGGAATGATTCATTTCCGGTCGTCCTGCTTCGAATTTTTTAGCGGTGCAGGGCATGATGGCAACGGAAAAGATTTTTTTCGGATCGATACCGCTTTTTTCGGCGTAATATGTTTTAATCATTGCGCCGAGCATGGACATTGGCGATTTTGCCGACGATAAATTGGGCAACAAATCGGGATAAAAGTATTCGCAATACCGTACCCAACCCGGACAACATGAGGTGAACTGTGGAATTGGGGCATTTACTTTACCGGTAATACGTTGTACTAATTCGGTTGCTTCTTCCATGATGGTGAGGTCGGCGGAAAAATTGGTATCTAAAACGGTGTCGAACCCAAGCGATTTAAGAGCCGCAACCTGCCGTTCTTCCACATTGGTTCCTGCCGGCAACCCGAATTCTTCGCCCAAGGCTACACGGGTGGACGGTGCGGTTTGGGCGACAACATGTTTATTAGGATCATCCAATGCTTTGATTAATTCGGTGAGACCGTCTGTTTCGGTGATGGCTCCGGTGGGACACCACAAAGTACATTGTCCGCAACCGATACATGGGATATTGTCGATGAGTGGGAGTTCATAGTTATACAGAACGGTTTCCACTTTGGAGCAGACTTCCGCGCATTGACCGCATAAAATACATTTACGATCATCGCGGGTAATTGATAAATTATTCGGGTCAATCGGAATCCGTCCGCGTACTTGGGGTGGAAAATTCCCATTCCCTTCGTACTGGCTGGGCATCCACCCTTCACCGCCGGAGGGATCCCCACTACAGCCGATGGTGCTCACAACCAACCCCGTTCCCGCCATTTTGATAAATGACCTGCGGGATACGTCCATATTAGGTTCGTGCTGATTTTCCGGTTTCATTGTTATCACTCCATTAAGTTTTTCTTAAAGTATTTTGACCCCAGACTTATGTCTATTTTATCCCACTTTTGATAACTGTCTAGGGTGAAAATCGAAAATAAATAAAACGTTATTGATAAAATTTGTTTTTTTTCTGTATAGATGTATATACGTTTGGTTTTATAAATTTCTTACAAATTGGTATTCTATATTTGATTAAAAACAAATTAGTTGGAAATATTTCAGTGGAATAATTTTTTTGGTCCTATTTTCGTGGTATTTCCTCAATTTCTTAATGTTTTCTTAGTCCCGCAGGGACGAGATGTGCATAACCGTAGGTTAAGCGAAGCGCAACCTACGGATCAGACCTCCTCGCCTTTGTCAAAGCCCTTCGGCGAAACGTTGCCTACCTTGAGTTTAACTAAATGAGAACACCAACCTGTGAACACTAGGAAAAATTACAGAAAACCTACAAAAAAAACCTTCAATATCGCCAATTTGTAGAACTACATTAACCGATTGTAGAACTACAATTGCTAATTGTAGAGCTACAATTGCCGATTGTAGAGCTACATTTGCCGATTGTAGGGCTACAAATTACACCATTCCAATGTTGTTTTTTAATTTCCATCCATAAACAGGGGCAAGTCGGCAAGTACACCGACACAACATCAGTGTAATTATTCAGCAACAGAATCACGGACTCGTTCTACCGTGATATTGTGAACATCAAGTTGTCCGGTGGCCAAAGGAAGACCAATAAGTAAAACAACTTCACGAGTTTTCGGTTTAATCAAAATTTCACGCGAAACTTTTTCCCAAGTAAATGTCCCCTTGCAACTGCCCAACAGAATTTCATCTATCTGATTCCGGTTTTCGTCATACAACGCAATAATACCGGTTGGAGTCATCACATGCCCGCGTCTGGCAACTATTTGTTGTCCGCGAATCCAATAGTCAATTTTAAGTTTGGAAACAACTCGCCCGTCAACCGCAAAACCTTGTAATAATTGTACCGTTTGTACTGCAATTTGCGGTTTTGTCGGGATTTGATTTTTGTTGTCGGGATTATTGGCTGCGGGTGTTTTTTTTTCCGGTTTATTGATGAAACGGGCAATTTTCTTACCGTTGGGAGCGTCGTTGACGGTAATAATTTCGACATTGCGTGCGTAATGCCAACCCACCGGCGAACCGTCTTCACGAACTTCATCAAAATTTCCGCCCACAAGAACCGGATTTTGAGCATTGGGTTGAACAGTACGTTGTTCCTCCGCTTCGCCGGTCATCGGAACAAACAACGTTTGGTTCAACCGCTCTTTATGAAGTTTACCGTTGACTTTTCGGCATAAATAAAAGAATTGCTGAAAACGTTCCCCAACAGGAATAATCATTCGTCCGCCTTCCCGAAGTTGGTCAATTAACGGTTGAGGAATTGATTCTGGAGAACAAGTTACAATGATACTGTCAAATGGAGCCGCTTCCGACCAACCTTGATAACCATCGCCAATTCGGACATGAACATTATCCATTCCCAATTTGTTGAACAATTTTTGGGCTTGATTTCCAAGTGATTCGATAATTTCAATCGTATAAACCTCGTTGACAAGTAAACTCAATACCGCAGCCTGATAACCGCTGCCGGTTCCGATTTCGAGAACTTTATGGTTGGGTTTGGGAGCCAGTTGCTCCGTCATAAACGCAACAATATACGGCGGAGAAATTGTTTGTGCATGACCTATTGCAATCGCCTGATCCCAATAAGCAACCGATTGATGTAACGGCGGAACAAAACGATGACGCGGAATCCGTTTCATAACATCAATCACCTCACGGTTTTCAAGTCCGCCTTGCGGTAACAACAAATGTTCGGTCATCCATTGAGCCTGATTTTGTATCGGAAATTTTTTCAGACGCTCAATCCGTTGTTGTTCCGGTGTTCTTGTTTCCCGAATTGTTTCCCGAACCGCTTCCTGAGCCCCTATTGTTCCGGTAAAAAAACAGACCAAAAAAAGAAAAAATAAATTTCGTCTCATCAATTTTATTTCTCCAAAAAACGTAATATATCAGTGAAATAATTGTAGATCACAACCATAGTAGCCCTGAAAGGGCAGTATAATAGTTGAGAGTGGAAAGTTGAGAGTGGATAGTGTCGCAAGCGGATTACTACCTAAACGGCAATAACTCCGCTTGCGACACTATCAACTCTCCACTATCAACTCTCCACTATTATTTCGCCCTTTCAGGGCGAGTTTAGTTTAAAACAAAAACCGAAATTTAAAGTGTGAAGAGTATAATATTACAAAACAAGGTAATAATCGAAAGGCAGGAACACCGACAACGAAAAATCGCCTGCCTTGTGAAATTTTCTGATAATACACTACTACTGAATAGTCATAAATAATTACAAATTTTGTATGATTTTGTTTTCCGTTTTTCTTGGTTTTGGGGCTTTAATACTTAGTGCTGCATTTAGCGGTTCGGAAACGGCGTTTTACCGTATTCCGAAACTTCGGCTTCGTCTTGATGTTATGGAAAACGATTCGGTTGCCCAACGGATGTTGCGGCTCATTAATAATCCCAGTATGTTTGTTGCAACCGTATTGGTTGGAAATAATGTTGCCAATTATATGATCTCTTTGGCAACTGTTTTATTCGTAAGTTATTTATTACCTTATTCGCGCGGAATTTTTGTTGAGGTTGGATCAACATTGATTCTTACTCCATTTTTGTTTATTTATGGCGAGATGTTTCCAAAATATCTTTCTTTGCGTGCGCCCAACCGTATGCTTCGATTTTTTTCGCCGATTCTTGTTTTCTGCTATTGGCTTTTTCTTCCGGCAACATTATTGTTGCAGATTATCAATCTTGTTCTCACGTATTTTCTTGGAACACCCCGTCAATTACTTCAATGGACGCTGGGTCGGCAAGAGTTGGCTTTGGTGCTGGACGAAGGGCAGGAAACCGGAATCCTGTTCGATACCCAACGGCGTTTAGCAAACGGTGTTTTCGGTGTTTCCTCGCAACTCATCAAAGATTGGGTTATTCCTCAATCCCATTTTCCAATTATTACCACAGCAATGAAACCGGAAAAAGTTCTTAAAATGGCACGGCAAAATCATTGTGTTGAGATGCCGGTTTATGATCATGAACAATGTTTCGAAAATAATTCCGCTGAAACAGAATATGGAACAATACCAATCGGTTATGTCCGAATTATTGATCTTGAAATTGCTATTCGTAACCAATTGGATGAACAATCCCGATTGTTGCTTCATCTTTTACACACAGAGTTGCCTATCCGAAGTACCGTTGAAATTTCCAGCCGTCATACTCTTCTGACAGGAATGATTCTAATGCAAACACTTCACGGCTCCTTTGGCTGCGTGGTCAATGAACACCGTCAATGTATTGGTTTTGTCCGTTCCGATCAACTGCGTGATGTCCTTCTTGGTAAAATATCGTTAACACATTCGCTTACCGTTTCATAATAATTTCGCAACTATTTTCCCTCAACCATTTATTATTTTATAACAATATTTTATGAACACACTTCGGATGGTTTCGCTTCAGTCCGGGAGTAACGGTAACAGTTATTTTGTTGAATCCGGCAATATCCGTCTTCTTATTGATGCAGGAATTACAGCGTCACGAACTGTTGAACGTTTAACTTCTCTTGGTATTGATATTGCGTCGATTCAGGGGATTCTTATTTCCCATGCTCATTCCGACCATATTAGCGGAGCAGGAGTATTGCATCGAAGGTACAAAATTCCTGTTTGGTTGACACCAGGAGCCTATCAGCAGGCAGGCGACTCACGCAATCTCGCCAAAAAATTAGGAAAGTTACAAGAACCGCATCTCTTTCATGCCGGCGAATCTCTTCAATTTGACGGAGTAACAATTGAAACGATTTCTACTCCGCATGATGCTCTTGATTCAGTGTGTTTTGTTTTTGATGATGGTGTGGTGCGGTTGGGAATTATAACAGATTTGGGTTGCCGTTTTTTGGGGCTTGGTGAAATTGTGGAGACGCTCGACGCAATACTATTGGAGAGTAATTACGACGAAAAAATGCTCGAAACCAGTACGTATCCAGAAGAACTCAAACAACGAATCCGAAGTAATATCGGACATCTTTCCAATATTGAATCTGCCGGATTGATTCAAAAACACGGAAAAAAATTGCGTTGGGTCTGTCTGGGACACCTCTCCGAAAACAATAATACTCCAGAAAAAACCCTCGATACACATCGAAAAATAATCGGTAATCACCTTGATATTTTCATCGCTTCCCGTTATCAATGCACCGAACTCCCTGTCCTGTACCATTAAATCATCACAAAAAATAATCTCCCATTCTTCACAATCAATTATTTCTCGTAACCGTGTCGTTCGAAATAATGTTGCCAGCGGTTGGCGATTTGTTGTTTCATTTCCGTACTGAGATCGAATTTATTTTTTTGGTACGATTTTTGAGTTGCGGCAAATTGTTCTAA
>JAITIZ010000122.1 GCA_031279215.1 Planctomycetaceae bacterium | reverse complement strand
AGGTTGGGGAGTATTTTCTGTAACGAGTTATCATGCCGGCGGTGTCAATGCCGCATTGCTCGATGGTAGTGTTCGTTTTATTTCGGAAGGAATCCAGTGCGGTGATTTATCGTTATCCGTCAAGGATTCGGGAATAAGTCCTTATGGTATTTGGGGAGCCTTATCGACTATTAACGGTGGTGAATCAAGCTCTTTTTGATAACATTTTTTAATATCCCTTAAAAATTAAATTATGGAGACCTTATGAAAATATTTTACTTACACAAAATATCAATCGTGATATTATTGTTTTTTTCTTTTTCCGTTCCATTTTTATCTGGTTGCGGCGGCGGACGAGTACCGCCGCAGGGAATGCCGACATTGTACCCTTGTTCCATCCAGATCACCCAGAAAAATCAACCGTTGACTGATGCTGTTGTTTCACTACATTCAACATCAGAAAATTTTCCATGGACAATCAATGGACGTACCGACGAAAAAGGACAAGCAGAAATATTTACGCATGGATATTTTAAAGGTGCGCCAGCGGGTGATTTTAGAGTAACAGTTGATAAGTTGGAAACGGTTATTCCTCCGCTTCCAGATATTATGCCGACTTCGGAAAGTGAATTAACAAAACTTTTCGATAAAAGAGAAGCAGAAATTAAAGAATATCGGCTTGTTGATATTAGATTTACTCAGGCAGAATCAACTCCATTTTCAATTAACGTCAACAAAAAAATGGGAGTTGTCTCTCTTGACATCAGTACGGCAAACAGCCAAAATTAGTTTGTAAGAAAATGATTACTTTATGACCATTACTTTAACAACTCATAGGAGTTTTACCATGCAGCATTTATTTCGAATTGTTACCGTATTTTTTGTTTGTTTCTGTACATCAATTCTTTCGGCGTCGGAATTGCCGAATGTTGTTATAATTTTTATTGACGACATGGGTTACGGCGATATTGGTCCTTTTGGATCGAAAATTCCAACACCGAATCTTGACCGTATGGCAGCCGAAGGGCGATTGTTTACAAATTTTATTGTTTCATCGCCGGTTTGTTCTGCGTCACGGTCTGCTCTGATAACCGGTTGCTATCATCGGCGTGTCGGTATTAACGGAGCTTTGGGACCAACCGCCCAAACCGGTCTTAATCCCAACGAAGAAACAATTGCCGAAATTTTTAAGAAAAAAGGTTACGCAACTGCCTGTTACGGAAAATGGCATCTTGGTCATCATCCTGAATTTTTACCGACAAATCAAGGATTTGACGAATATTTCGGGTTGCCGTATTCAAACGACATGTGGCCTCTGCATCCTGATTATGCGAATCTTCCTCCTGATGCCGAAAAACGGAAACGCGGTTTTCCTGACCTTCATCTTATTGAAGGAACAACCGCTCAAACGGAAATCGTAACAGGTGAAATTCAAAAAACACTAACAACACAATATACCCAACGCACCATCCAATTTATTGAAAAGAACGCCGATAAACCGTTTTTTTTGTATCTTCCGCATTCGATGGTTCATGTTCCGCTTTTTGTCAGCGATAAATTTGCGGGAAAAAGCGGTACCGGAATTTTCGGTGATGTGGTTATGGAAATTGATTGGTCGGTTGGACAAATTCTTGATACATTACGAAGATTAAATTTGGACAAAAAAACGTTGGTAATTTTTACGGCGGACAACGGACCTTGGCTTTCGTACGGTAATCATGCCGGAACTGCAGGAGTGTTACGGGAAGGTAAGGGAACCGGTTTTGAAGGCGGTATTCGGGAACCAACCATCGCATGGTTTCCAGGAAAAATTCCGGCAGGAACTCAATGTGATCAATTGGTTTCCACAATTGATTTATTACCGACTTCCGCCGCACTCATTGGTGTTTCGCTACCGGAACAAAAAATCGACGGTAAGGATATTCGTCCATTACTTTTCGGAGAGACCAACGCCGTATCACCACACGAAGCGTTTCCGATTTACTACGGTCAAAAATTACTTGCTGTTCGTGATACACGTTGGAAATTGGTGCTGCCTCATCAATACCGTTCCATGAAAGGGCAAGAACCGGGTAAAGACGGAACACCGGGAAAATATGTACAAAAAAAAACGCCGATGGTATTGTATGATTTACAGAATGATGTTGGCGAAACAACCGATGTTTCCGAGGAACATCCAGAAATTCTCAAACGTCTCCAAAATGCCGCCAATGCTATTATCGCCGATCTTGGTAACGGAAACCAAAACGGTCCAGGTGTTCGTCCGGCAGGTGTTCATGAAAATTAAGGTATATTTCTTGCAGGCATCAATTCAATTTTTCAAGTTAATACCCCATGGTAAGATTTTCAGTTGATAGTGGAGAGTTGATAGTGGATAGTGTCGCAAGCGGATTACGACCTAAACGGCAATAATTCCGCTTGCGACACTATCCACTATCCACTATCAACTACTTATCCGGGGTTAAGAAAGGAAAAATAAAAACGACATTGAATAATTATATTGAATAATTACATTGAATAATTACCATGATTCACTTTAACTCCTTTTCGACTTTTTGAAAAAATACTCCCCCTTGTCATTAGGAAACATCCCATTAAAATATTAACTCTTTGATTGATTTTCTCGTTTGCCGGGTTTCGTCTATCGTAAAACCGGATACGGGATAATATTGCCTTCAACTTCCACAACATTATAACTTGTTGAGTTGTAACCGGAACAATAAAATAATTACTTAAAATGTTTCCGGTGTCATTAGATAATTTTCAATAAACATAAAAATTCAAGTAAATTTTAGGCTAAACCAAAATGTATGCAATTATTAAAAGCGGCGGACGTCAATTTAAAGTTGAGGTTAATAAAAGACTGTTGGTTGATTACCGTCTTGACGAACCCGGGGCAATCATTGAATTTTCCGATGTTCTGGCAATCAGCGATGGAAACGAAGTTAAACTCGGTCAACCAACTCTTGACGGTGCCAAAGTGATCGCCGAAGTAATCGCCGATCAAAAAGGTCCCAAATTAACCATCGCCAAGTTTCGGCGACGAAAAAATTCAAAACGGAAAACCGGACATCGACAAATTTATACGCTCGTTAAAATTAATGAAATTGTCGGGTGAAATTTTTTAGAAAATTTTTTAGAAAATTGCGGAAACGATGGGACTTAAAGCGTTGAGAGTGAGAACTGCCTATATCACTCTCAATTACTTAATTTTTCACCTCTGCTGAAATTGATTGCCCCTTACTCCGTAGGAATCTTGGCGTATCATTTCAAAGTTTTCTACTAACAGGGCATTCCTAACGGGATGGAAAAATTTTTACTCGATACAATTGTAATATAGTTAATGGAAATTCCGCCGAAATATTACAAAATCAGATATTCCAATGCCGGAACAAAAAAACTCTTCAACGAACATGATTTGGGCAGACATCCCTTTACAGGATGTTAAGTCAGAACAAAAAAACTATTCAACTAAAGAATACCAATGTAATATTGTTGGACTTCCTGATAGTTTTGGTTTTGAAAATCTTAATGGTCAGATTCGTATTGGTTACCTCTTTTACGCAACCAAAGACATCGTCGCTGTCAGGATTGATGCAAAGAAAGAAAAAACGATAAAAACGAGGACTTTAATAATTTATGGATGTTGTTTTATAATTTTAGGTGTTGGGGCGTTTTGGTGGGGAAGGTCATTGCCGGAGACATTTGTATCGGTTGCTTGGATACTAATGTTGTTGGGTATAGAAATAGGGTTAATAGGTTTTTTCAGCTTTATTGCTATTGTAGCCGACACTACATCAGAAAAACTTATCTATTCAGTGATCCTTACTACCAATACCAAAGAACAAAATATTTTAGAAACAGCCAATCAATTTGAAGCCATCCTTCTAGTAAAATGTATTAATGAAGCAATTCGATCTGTATAACTTGTTTAGAGAATTTTTAAAAACAGAACCCTTTGTTTGAAAAATGTTTGTAAATCCTCATTTTTTAATAAACCCTGATTTTTGGGTTTTATTTTCTTAACGAATTGGTGAAACAATGTCAAATCAAACTCTTCCTCTTCCTTCCGAACAAGTTCAGACGGTGTTACCGCCGAATCCGAAAGCGTTTATTGTTGACGATTCAGTTCCGACGCGGCGAATTTTCCGTATGATTCTGGAAGAACTCGGTTTTACGGTCAACGAAGCGGTTAACGGTAAAGCGGCTCTCGAAAAATTAGAAACGATTATTAGTGAAACGGTTATCGTTTTTTCTGATATTAGTATGCCGGTCATGGACGGTTTTGAACTTTGCTTCAAACTTATGCAAGAACCATGGTATGACAGAACGCCGTTTGTTCTCGTTTCAACAGAAAGCGACGCCAAAAATGTTATCAAAGGGTTAAAACTCGGTGCCGATGATTTTTTGCCGAAACCGTTTGATAAAGAAATTGTTGCGCAAGTTTTATTGCGGATTTTTCAATAAGGAACACAACTATTGTTACCGCATTCAACACCGCAATTGTTACTGTTGCCGATATACTCCTCACACTTGAAAATTCGGTTTTCGTTTCAAACTAGATATTCATTAAAATTGCCTTTCCATGTCCGAAGAAAAAGAATTACGTAACCGTCTTGAACAGTTTTGTGAAGATGTCCGAAAACTTGAAACAGAGATTAGCCGTGTCTTGGTGGGTCAAAGCGAAGTTGTACGAAATACGATTATTGCAATGATTGCCGGCGGACATGTTCTTCTCGAAGGGGTTCCGGGGCTTGGAAAAACATTGCTCGTCCGAACATTGGCTGAAGCGGTTGATGGAAAATTTTCCCGTATTCAGTTCACACCGGACTTGATGCCCGCCGATTTGACCGGAACAAATATTATGAGCGAAAAAAATGACGGGAGCCGAAAGTTTGAATTTCAAAGAGGTCCGGTTTTTGCCAATATTGTTTTGGCAGACGAAATCAACCGAGCAACCCCCAAAACACAATCCGCATTGCTCGAAGCCATGCAGGAACATTCGGTAACTGTTGGCGGAAGGACTCACCTGCTCGAACATTTGTTTTTCGTCCTGGCAACACAAAATCCTCTCGAAATGGAAGGAACTTATCCTTTACCGGAAGCACAACTTGACCGGTTTTTCTGTAAAATTATTGTTCCGTTTCCGACAATGGACGAATTGGTTAGTATTCTCGACCGGACAACAGGCACCGCCAACCCCAAAATCGAATCTTTATTCCCGATTCACCGTGTTCTCGAAATGGGAAAACTCGCACGAGAGGTTCCGGTAATTGACGAGATTGTCCGGTATGCTGTTGAACTCTGTATGGGAACACATCCCGATCACCCCAAAGCAACTCCGTTTGTCAAAAAGTATATCCGATTCGGAGCCAGCCCGCGCGGAGCCCAAGCCTTGTTGCTGGGCGCGAAAATTAACGCCATTTTGGATGGCCGCTTCAATGTCGCCCGCGAAGACATCAAAACTCTCGCCCCAATGGTTTTCCGCCACCGAATGATCCTCAATTTCGAAGGACAAGCAGAAAATATCTCAACCGATCTGGTTCTTAAAGAACTGATAAAATAATCGTAATTATTTCGATTGGGGACATTATCAATTATTGTAATATATCAGGGAACTTCTAAAAACCTAATGTAAAAATTTATTGTTAGAAGGAACGAGGTCGTCTCGACCGTATTTTTAGGCGTTTTTTGTAAAAAAACAGGGCAGGCGAGACGCCTGCGTTCCTCCTAATATTAGTTTTTAGAAGTTACCATCAACTATTTTTTTTAACCAACCAATCACCTAATGTTGGAAAGAGTTGTGTTATAGCGAACAGGAATTTTGCTTTAGCGGGAACAATGAGTTCTGGTTTTCGGTGTTCGCAATAGTAGAGGATTTTTCGGGCAAGCCAATACGGGTCAATGTGTTTGACCTTCACCCCTGCACCGGGAGCACGTGCGGAATCAGGAATTTTTTCTAGTCCTTCCAACGGATAAAGTCTTTCCTGTTCACGGCGAATTGGACCAGGACAAACCAAAAGAACATGTAAACCTTCTTGACCAAGTTCCAAACGAAGTTGTTGCGAATAAGCCGCCACCGCAAATTTTGAAACAGGATACGCCCCAACATATCGAGCCGCACTTTTAGCCGCCAACGAACCAATATTGACAATATGTCCTTGTTGTTCAAGAAGCATTGTTGCGGCCGCCCGTGTACAACGGATTGTTCCCAAAACGTTTAAATCGAAAAGAGATTGAAACTGTTCAGGAGTTGTGTCTAGAATTTTACCGCGCATAGAACGCCCGGCGTTGTTGACCAACACATCAAGTCTGCCCCAATGAGTACGGATTGTTTCAAAAATCCGATTCACATCGTCCTGTTTTGTAATATCTGCATGAACCGCCAAAACATCAGAACCAATTTCCCGCGCCGCCTTTTCAACTTCATTCTCTTCCAACCCTACAAGAGTAAGTTTGGCTCCGGCATGGAAAAATTCCTCTGCAATGATCCGACCCAAACCACTCGATCCGCCTGTTACAAGAACGATTTTATTTTGCCAAAAACTCATTGAATTCACTTAACCTTCTTATTGTTAATGACCAAACTAACGATAACGTAATCTATCAATGGAATTTTTATTTTCGAGTCAAAAAATTGAGCAAAAAACTCGCCCCGTAGGGGCAATCAGCAATAACGTAGGGCAACGCCCTACGCTAATGCGTTGCCCTTTCAGGGCGATTTTAATGAATACATAGTTAAAAATAAATACTGAAAACAAATACCGAAAATTCAAGTAAGAGTAGTTTAAAATTATTCCATTGATAGATTACCATTTATTTTAATAAATTCAATCGTACCTGATCTATTATTTATAGTAATATTTACGTTTTGTAACAAATTCGATGTATTGATAAAAATCGAGGAATTTTGATTTTGATTCACATAAGGAAACATCTAAAAATACATTTTTAACCGCAGAACCCACGATGAAGATACAGAGAAATAATTTGTTGTGTATTACTGTGATTCACTCGTGTCATGATTCTATTTTTATAGTATTTCTCAATATTTTCCGTATTCAAAAAATACTCTCTGCGGTCTTAGTGTTCTCTGGGGTTTCTGTGGTTAAAATTAAAAAAAGGTAATCTATCAGTGGAATTTTTATTTTTTATATTAGCCCCGCTAGGGGCGTTAGTATTATAGCCCGCCCCAACGGGGTGGGTTTAAGTTCCCCCTCCCATCCTAACGCCCTTTCAGGGTTGCTATGGTTGTGATCTACAATTATTCCACTGATATATTACAAAAAAAGAAGTTTTTAGAGGTTCTTTTATTATGGATTGATTCCTTTTCTATGTATGTTAAAATGTGTCTTTTTGTTAAACTGGAAAGTATTAACCTATAGTTGTTTGTCCCGAATATTTTTTGGGCAGATGTTATGTTGATTCAATTTTTTCATTCTTAAACCCAACTTCCCATGTCTAACCATTTACAACTTGATATGTCGCAAACGACACTAAATTCTGTTACTAATTTGGATTTTCTTACCAAAGACCGGCTTCAGGAACTTCAATGGAAAAAATTTGAGGTAATCCTCCGCCATGCATACGAAAACAGTCCTTGGTACCATGAACAAATGGTTCAACGAAAACTTATTCCGTCGGATATTAAAAATTTCGGTGATATGTATAAGTTGCCGTTTATTACGAAACAAGTTTTGCGTGATACTTATCCATTTGGTTTATTTGCGGTTCCGATGGACAAAATAGTTAGAATGCATGCGTCTAGCGGTACAACCGGCAAACCGATTGTTGTTGCTCACACACGTGAAGATCTTGCGGTTTGGGCGCAAGGAGTGGTTCGGTCACTTCGCAGTTACGGTGTTGGTTCTGGTGATATTTTGCAAAACGCTTATGGTTACGGTCTTTTTACTGGCGGTCTTGGTTTGCATGACGGCGGTCAATCTCTTGGTGTTACGGTTGTTCCGATCTCCGGCGGTAACACAGAACGGCAAGTTATGCTCATGCGTGATTTTGGTGCCACAGTTGTTTCTTGTACACCGTCTTATTTTTTGCATATTATTGACAAAGCCCAAACAATGGGAGTTGATTTACGGACATTACCGGTTCGAGTTGGTGTATTTGGAGCGGAACCGTGGTCTGACGAAATGCGGAAACGAATCGAGACTGATGCTGGAATTAAGGCTTATGATATTTACGGATTAACGGAAATTTGTGGTCCTGGAGTTGGGGCGGAATGTGTTTACCAGAATGGAACACATCTTTTCGAGGACCATTTTTATCCTGAAATAGTTGATCCGGAAACATTGGAACCGTTGCCGGATGGTCAAATGGGCGAACTTGTTTTTACCACATTGGATCGTTTTGCGATGCCGATGATTCGTTATCGGACGCGTGACCTGACCAGTCTGATTTCCGAACCTTGTTCTTGCGGACGAACGATTCGCCGAATGCGGCGTATTGCGGCACGAAGCGATGATATGGTAATTATTCGGGGCGTGAATGTTTTTCCGAGTCAAATTGAAGCGGCATTGCTTCAGGTTGAAGGCACTGCTCCGCATTATCAGATTATTCTAACACGCGAATTTGGCGGTTTAGACGAAATCGAAGTCAAACTCGAAGTTCAACCCGAAGATTTTAGCGATAAAGTACGTGAAATCGAAGCTTTCCAAAACCGTGTACGGCAGGAAATTCACCGTGTTACAGGGATCCACGCCAAAGTATCACTCGTTCAACCCGGTTCCATTCCGCGAAGTGAAGGTAAAGCAAAACGTGTTATCGATAAACGAGTAATCTAGTCATAGTTGCCTAATTAGTTAATAGTTAATAGTTAATAGTTCGCAAACGGATTACTACCCAAACGGTAATAATTCCGCTTGCGGCACTCTCAACTACGATACTGCCTTTTTATGCGCAACCCATAAGGAATCATAACCGTTTGCCGGCATCCGTTTGTAGGTGTCATGGAAATTGTGAAACGCAATTCCCAATTGTTTGAGATTATTGGTACACTGCGCACGTCTTGCCGCTTCCCTCGCTGCTTGAATTGCCGGCAAAAGAAGTGCAATCAAAACACCAATAATCGCAATAACCACCAAAAGTTCAACAAGAGTAAAACCCTTTATTCTAGAAAAAAAAGAACATTTCATTGAAAATCTCCTTAATATAAATATTGTTAAGTGAAGTGTTATACTTTCCACGGTTATCAATGGGGCTTTTTTAGGAACGCAAACATCTCGCCCGCATGGAACAACAAAACGTTATCTTATTGTTGCAGGCGAGACGCCCGCGTTCCTACATCATGCCAAATTGTTACCGTTCAAAGTATATAAAAAATATGTTTCGGAAAAAAAGAGAGTATTGCTGGTTCCGTCAGTAATACTACTGAATGAGACCGGAAAACGATTCCCCGGACCAAATGCCCCTCGTGATTCACGCCAATTCCAATTGCACCAAATATCGCCGCGGCAATAACGGTAATTACCGTAAGGACGCCCCAATGTTGCGGTATTGGACAATGGATCAGAGGGACAAAGGGTCAAAGCCAAATGGTCACGAAGCGGTGAATTAACGGAATTTCCCGAAGAATCGACATATTGATCGGTTCCAGTTGCTGTCGTATCAATCCAAGGACATGGAATATAACATCGATTGTTACAAACTCTTTTGGTATGCAATTTCCATTCGAGAATAGAAAAAATTTGGGGGAGGGATTGACACGTTTTAGTTTATTGTGTAATATTCCAAACATACTAAACTTCAGTTTTTTAATTTCACCGTTCTGGAGACTAAATTAAGTTTTAAAAAATAAATTGCCCGAATTTTTGTTCGGGTGTTAAAAAAATCGAGTACGTCAACTATTGCAAAAATCGCTTAGGCGAACAGTAATTTTTTACATTACGACCGGATTTTCCGGGTAGAAAATTACGATTGGTAATACAAAGTTACGTGGCTCCCGTTAAGGGAGCGTCGCGTGTATTACCGTAGGTATAATTCAGCGTTGCGTTTTAATATGTAATGCGCCACTTTCGTAGGTGGGAATGAACCTGTTTTTGCAATCGTGTCGCTCCTAAATAATTCTAAGAGCGATATTCTGTTGCCGTTTCTCGGCGTTACGTTTTTCCCACGTTTTAGCAAAAGCAGATTATTTGTTATATAATCTGTTTAAATTTTTACTTCTTCCATTTTAAGGAGAAAAAACAATGAAAGTAAGACTTTTTCGCGGTTTCACGTTGGTCGAATTATTGGTAGTGATTGCAATTATCGGCGTGTTAATTGCTCTTCTGTTGCCTGCCGTACAAGCCGCGAGAGAAGCGGCAAGACGAAGTCAGTGTACCAACCAACAAAAACAATGGGCGATTGCGTGCCACAATATGCACGATCAACTCGGTTACTTTCCGTCCGCCGTCAATCAAAAAATGGCACTCAAATATTTGTCGGAAGAAGGTGTTGAACCGATGCCGGCAGATATTACCACAGCAGGAACTTCAGCAGCTCGTTATGCCCGATTGATTCTCAGTTGGGTTGCTCCGTTGATGCCGTACATTGAATTGCAAAGCCTTTACGAAAGTATTCAAACTTGTGTCAAAAACAAGGATTATACCCCCGATTCGGAAGCAGCAGGAACAACCGCAAAACCCAATCCCTACATTACTCCAATTGCCAATACCGTTTGTCCTTCCGCCAGTCGTACCAATAACTCTTTAGGTTTGCCCAAACCGATCAACAGTTATCGGGCTTGTTTCGGCGATATTTGGACACATACCTTTTCACCGTACAATCGGGGAATTTTTGGACGCGGCGATCTGGGTGATGTTACAATGGCTTCCATCGCCGACGGAACCAGCAACACCATTTTAATAAGTGAAACCGACATCGGACCGGGAAGTGATTTTCCAAATTATAAAAAAATTCTCGGCGGTATTACATTGAGTGTTACGACAATGAAAGCCGTTGATTGTGAAGCACGCCGCGGTTCGAATGGAGATTACAACGCAACTTCTGCCAATCTTGGTGCAGGAATTGCGGGAAATCGTTGGGGACAGTCAAGTATGATGACAACTCTTTTTACAACAACACTTCCCCCCAATTCACCGTCTTGCAGTGCAACATCTAATCAACAATTAGAATTTTCTGCGTCGGGTATTGTTTCTGCTTCAAGTCGTCATCCAGGCGGAGCGAATGTCGCACTGGCAGATGCGTCAGTACGGTTTATTTCCGAAACAATCAATGCCAGAACACCTTCCATTGTCGAACCAACAACGACAACAGGTCCCAATAACGTAACCGGTGTTTGCGATTTTTCCGGTATTTCACCTTATGGTGTTTGGGGAGCGATGGGATCAAAAGACGGCAGCGAAACTGCCGTCCCTTAAATAATCCGTTGTTTTCTAAACCCATTATTTTTACAACTGTTCAACTTTTTACATTCAAACCCATTCATAACTTAAAAAATACAAGGAGTTTTTATTATGAAAATACGTGCTTTTACTCTTGTTGAATTACTCGTGGTGATTGCGATTATTGGCGTGTTAATTGCATTACTGTTACCCGCCGTCCAAGCAGCGCGTGAGGCGGCAAGGCGAATGCAATGTAACAATAAACTCAAGCAACTCGCTTTGGCTTGCCACAACATGCACGATACCCTCAAACACTTTCCGGCTGCTCAATTCAACAAGGAACTTTCGATTGATTTCAACAAAGCCGAAGGTCTTGCGTTGAATACAGCACAAGATAGCCGATCTTCTATCGGTTATCTTGCTCCGCTTCTGCCGTATATCGAATTGACTTCGCTTTACGAGCAAGTTTACGCCGCCGCCAAAGACAAAACCTGTCAAGCATGGGAACCTGTTTATACTTCGGGTTCTCAATCAGGACAACCTTCACCATATTCTACTATGGTCGATGCGTTTCTTTGTCCTTCCGATCCAATCAAAACAGGAACCGATTTCGGGTTACTTTCACCGAATCCGGGAATTTACAATGGATTGAACAATTATAGAGCCTGTACCGGCGATGGTTGGTTAGGTTATACACTCGAACCACGTGGAATTTTCAGTAGCGGAGTTAATTACTTAGGTACGATTGACACTATCGGTGATGGAACCAGTAACACAATGTTATTGAGTGAAACATCTATTGGACCAGGAGTTGATTCGGCAAATTATAACGGTCTTAAAGGCGGAGTTGTTTTGAATGTTACATCACGAAAACAGGCAGATTGTCTCAATTATAAAGGTGCCGGCGGAATTTTAACCGCAACATCTGCTAATTTGGCTTCAGGACGTTGCGGTCATCGCTGGGGTTCTTGGCATACGATTTTTACGACATTTCGGGCACTTGCTCCTCCCAATTCACCAAACTGTTCCTCCGGTGCTGACTATATTGAGCAAACTAGTATTTCTGTTAGTAGTTATCACAGCGGCGGTGTTAATGTTGTTTTTGCCGATTGTTCGGTACGGTTTATTAGTGAAACGATTAACGCCAGAGATACGAGTGTTACAGAACCTTCCGGTACAACAGCGATAGATGACTGGAAAAAAATCATTCACAGTAAATCTCCTTACGGTGTTTGGGGTGCTCTCGGTTCCCGAATGGGCGGCGAAAGTGTAACAATTCCGTGAAGTAGTTGATAGTGGAAAGTTGATAGTTAATAGTGCCGCAAGCGGATTTATTGCCGTTTGAGTAGTAATCCGCTTGCGGCACTATTAACTATTAACTATTAACTAAAAACCGCCTACCTTGAAATGATTACTGTGAACAGTTACAAGATAATAATATTGTTACCAACACGTTTGGGTGATTCACCTGTTTTTTGAGTTTCATTAACTTTTATCAAGGAAAAAGATTTTTTATGAAAAATTACCTTTTGATTTTTGTATTTTCCGGTCTATTTTTAGGGATTGCCGGTTGCGGAAAACCTGCCCAAATGCCCAAACTATTTCCTTGTCATATTACCGTAACAGACGGCGGTACACCGGTTGCCGGTGTGCGGGTGTCGATGGCGGATGAATCGTCAGGCGAATCATGGGCAATTAACGGAATTACCGATTCATCCGGTGTTGCCAAAATGAGTACCACATACACCAATTATACCGCTCACGGTGTTCCGCAAGGAACGTTCAAAGTTGCTGTCGATAAAGAACCGCCCAACTTGCCGCCGCAAAATGTTACAGATGATATGAATGAACAACAAACGGAAGCGGTTATGAAAAAATGGGAAGAACAAGTTGATAAATTACGAATTATCCCCAAAAATCTCGTTTTCGTTTCAACAACTCCTATCACCCTCGAAGTAAAAGAAAAATGCAGCCTGGAAATCAATATTGCCGATTATAAAAAATAGTAACTATTTCATAGTTAATAGTTAATAGTGAATAGTGAATAGTGAATAGTGCCGCAAGCGGATTTATTGCCGTTTGGGTAGTAATCCGCTTGCCGACACTATTAACTATTCACTATTAACTAAATCTGTCATCCTTGTATTGTTTCTCAATGTTTATTAGAATTACAAATTATTTAAGGGAACTTCTAAAAACCTAATGT
>JAITIZ010000114.1 GCA_031279215.1 Planctomycetaceae bacterium | reverse complement strand
CGTAGATAATGTAAATTTCTGGAGCCAGACCCAAAAAAGGATTAGACAGAACAATGCGTATGAAAACAACGATATTTTAATTAAATGGCAAAATGACAATTTCTTTTTTAAATTTGCATGGAAATCTATTGAAAGATATGTTCCCAATGCATTAAATATAATCGGATATGGGCCATATGAGTTTGCTGACGGGCCATTTATAGTACCGTTTAATCTTTCGAGAAAACAGAACATCATAAGCAGAAGTTTTACCGCCGGATATCGCAATCAGATATCGAATCTTGAGTGGGGCATTTCTGCAAATTACAATGAGGAAAGCAAAGCATATGCATTCCAAAACATCTCACAGCTCCAACTTTCACAAACACTCACGTCATGGTCAGCGGCATTGAAGATATGGAGCAGATATGAATCCAAACGTTTTGGGTTTCAATTGGATGGTGAGTATAAACTTGGTAACAGAAATCTTCTGGAATTCTTGGTAAATTATTCTCATGAAAAATTGGAAATTTATGGAAATGGCATGCGAGATGAGATGAAATTTGTCCCTGACAATGTGACTTACAGACCTGAATTTCAACAGACATTGTTTAATGTTCAGCTTCAAGATACCATTACGCTTGACAACAATGAGTCATTTTTCCTTACTGCAAGCGTAAAATATAATTTATCAAGAATATTTGGGGCTAGGCCTTTGGAACATAGTCATGTTTCTTCGACAAATCAAGATATATATCAGACGAACAGCAAATACACATGGCAGGTAGCCCTCAAAAAAACATTTGGCGATACTTTTGCGTTAAGGGCGACTTATGGCACCTACTACAGATTACTTAATCTTTATGAAATTGCGGGGGATGGAGTAGGAATTCTACCTCAAACAAGTACTGATACCGGTACAAGAGGCCAACAACTTTTTCCAGAACCTGAAGAGGGAAAACAGTGGGATATTAGTGCGATGTTTCATACACGTTGGTTCAATTCAGACACTAATATAACATTGACATATTATGGACGATCCTCAAAAAAAATATTGCACCTTTTCAAAATGGCATATAACTACATGTCATACTCAAATGCGATAAGTGGTAAGGTAACAGGCTTGGAATTGGAGGCGAGCATTGCGTGGGAAAAATTTGATATATTAATGTCTGGAACATTGCAAAATACCAGAATGAAGAGACGTGATATGAATTGGGGTTCCGACAGACTAACTTATCCTGTAAATTTACCATACACGCCTGAAAAACAAGCATATGTCCGGATGAATATCCGCCCCATTAAAGAATTATCGTTATTTGCTGAACTTAACTACACGGGAGAAATGCCTACTAGTTATAATCAAGATAATCACGATTTTCTCGAGAAAATAACAACAGTTGGGTTTGGTGCGAAAGCTACTCTCCCATATGGATTTGAATTAGTTGTTGGGGTAAGGGATTTTTTCAACAAAGAGCCTAAGCAACGTGTTTTTTCCAAAACTTATTATACTGCAGACCCTATTGCATTTGCTGACTTTAACGCTGACTACCCTGGCCAGGGTCGTACAATTTATGTCACGCTGACATATTCTTATTAATGCGAGCATATTGCGATTTTATGTTGTAAACATGATACGTGTTAGCACAAATACTTATTACAACAGGATATAAAAAATCTGTTCAAGTCAGTTGCAATATATATAATGTAAATAGCTCTTTTTTTCTTTAAATTTTATTGTACTAATCGTTAACTTAGAACCGTTTCTTTAGACAATTTGCAAATGGCACCGAATTTTCATTAATTTCCAATATTTCTCAAACCATCTACACTTTTTAAAAAGTAATTATGAACATAACTAAATTACCTTATGTTTCAAAAAAATTTCCTGAGGATTTTAATGAATCAATACAGTCAGCTGGAAAAGAGCCACTTCTGGAAACAGGCACATGGCTCTGCAAGGGTGAATTGGAATTAACAATTAGTAATAATGATGGATTGTCAAATTCATATATGTTTTTTCTTTATAATTTCATCTCAGAAGGTGAAGCTGAGGATTTGGTGCGAAGCGTGCTTGTTAAATTTGAGTTGATTAAAGGAAAAGAAAATTCCTTAGATTTAATTTTCAAGGATTATGTTGATGTTGGATACAATTCTTTTGCGCTTGTATTGTTCGAAAAATTTTTAATAGTATGCGCATGCCTCTCACTGGTTAAGGGCGAGCAGAAACCAAATTCTGAACCAAAAATTTATTTCGTGAATGTTGATGCCCAGTCCGATGCCATGAACACGGTATCAATCACTCCCAAATTTCTGGATCAACCTGTGAGATCATGCAACGCTTTTGTCAAATGGTTCACATATTCAGATTATTTTTGTATTGTCAAATCCGAGTATGAACTCTCGCGCAGAAAATGGTATGGAACTTTATACTATATACCTATCCAAGACATAGTTAATGCCACACCGAACTCGGAATTAGGCTTTTCAATGATTCAAGATTCCTGCACTGTCTCATATAAACGCTTACATAAACTTGATGGTCGTCTCTTGAAGCTGATTCATATTGTGGAAAAAAATAAAGAAACTAAGGAAACTGGGGAAATTGAGTAAACTAAGGAAACTGGGGAAACTGAGGAAACATGAAGTATCCCATTAATCTTGTGTTTGACCTCATGGCATTTTGAATTTTTAGTAATAACCCATGGCTAGTGTTGCTGTCTTTGCAGAGGTAATAAATTTTCAAAAAATAAGTAATTAAGAACATTTTACGGAAAAGCAAAAATAATTTTGTCCAGTTTTTTTCATTATTGGCACTTTTCAATGTTTTATTTGAAAATTTGGACATAATAATAACTAGATATAAGAAGAAAAATCGCATTCGGAGTTTGGGGCGGAGGTATCTGGAAACAGATCTAAGAAGGCAGCGGTAGCCACTGTGCAAGTTACCTTCCATACGGTTTATATTAATTAATGTTTCAATTGGTATTTTTTAATTATGATACCATGTTTTACAACCTTCCCGTAGTTGGAAGGGTTTCGAATGTAGCAAATATATTCGTTACACTTGACAAAGCTCAATTAATACAGTCTAGGTGATATTAGGAACAACATAGTTAATAAGATTTTTCGTAGATCTTTCATTCTTTTAAACTAATCATTTTCTTAACCTGATATGTCGATTATTGATCTTATGAATTAAAAACTCAGATAAGCTAGTATTGTTGTTAAATCATCAATCATATTTAATGCTGAAAGGACATTATGACGTATATAATTTCCTGTAAAGATAATAATTGTAAAAATACAACATATGCCACCAATATTGTAGATTTATTAGATAATCATAGAAATGATAATGGTTATTTTATATGCGAACGTTGTAAAGGTCTTGGTTACATCGAGAAATCATTTGCTTTACAAGAACCAGGTCACTTTTGGAAATTTCATCTAACAGGTGCTATTAGGCTTGGCATTGAAGATGAGACTTACCAGCCATTTGTCTTTATTGTTGAAAACGAACCATTTTCAAAACCTGATTCTATTTGGTTTTCTTACTATAAAGATTTACGTCCTTTTGGAGGCAGGTTAAAATTAGGCTATGGCCCTGGTGGACCTCCAATTTTAGATTTTGACCAAATTAATTATTTTCTGACTTCCTTGCGTAAATTACGTTTAATCTAAAACTTTGTTTACATCTTTTACAATTAAGGTAGGGTAGTGGTGTAGATGTTTTAACTTGCTTCTTGGCTCTGTTTCCAGTTTCCTTTTACCCAACCCATACTAATAGCTTATACGTATGATACTTCCTGATGGAAACTTAACGATTTATGGTGAAAGTTTGTTTTTCTAGGGGGGGGCTGGATCCCCTAACCCGAGTTTACAAGTTAGTTTATCGATATCTCATTTTATCAATAAATTCATAATCAAACAGCACACTACAGGTAGATAAACAAATTTATAAACAAAAAGTCACATGGCATAAGGATTTCTAGATATATATTTCTAAAGTAGATAAAAAAGAAGAAAAATCAATATGTTGATAAAATTAAAATTATTACCCATTACATTAATTAGGTAATTTTATGATAAAATGAAAATTATTTTATATATTAATTATTGATATACCTAAATTATTCATATGCTTGGTATTCAGAAAACATAGGGGTAAGATGAAAAAATGTGGTAAAATCAAAGAATTATTTTATTTAGACTAGGTAGATAAATAATTTTGAAATTTTGTCTTGATTATTTTTGAATAAATCGGTAGAATCCTTGAAAGTAGATAAAAACCTGCCGGGGATTAACCGATGTCTTACTTAATTAAAAGAAAATCAGGAACTAAAACATACTGGTACCTTGCGCAGTCAGTAAAGGTAGATGGTGTCTCGAGACAGAAAATTCTAAAAAGTTTGGGGACGGCGACTGATATTGCAACTAAATATGAGAACTCACCCGTTCCTGACATAAGAACAAATGATTCTAAATTTGACAAATCGATTGTGTATCAATTTGCTTCCGTAGCTGCTTTAATGGATATAGCTAAACGGCTTGATCTAGAGGGTATAATAGACAATCACGTGCCAAAAAGGAACCAGGGCCTTACAATTGGTTCATACATGCTTCTAGCTGCTATCAACCGAGTGGTAGAACCTACCAGCAAGAACTCATTTTATGGCTGGTTTAAGACGACTATATTAGGTGACACTTATCTGAAAGCCGATGAAAATTCTCTTTCCAGTCAAAGCTTTTGGAATCATATGGTTGAATTGAATCAAGATACAATTTCTGCTATTGAAGATGATATTACTAAATTAATTGTAGAAAAATATAGACTTTCAACTGAGTATCTTCTTTTTGATAACACTAACTTCTTTACCTATATTGACACTTTAAATCCTGCTACAATCCCACAGCGAGGACATAGCAAGGAAAAACGAACTGATCTTAAAATCATTGGTTTGTCATTGATGGTCACACCGGAGCACAATATTCCTCTCTTTCATGAAGTATATCCAGGAAATAAATGTGATGCCAAGCAATTCACTGATGTTATTGACAGATTAAAAAAAAGATCTGCTCTAATTAGCAATGATAACTCAAATATTACATTGGTATTTGATAAAGGAAATAATTCGTCAAGTATTGTGGATATTTTAGAAGACAATACCATTTATAAATTTTATTTTGTTGGAAGTTTACGTTTTAATCAGTGTCCAGCTGTATTAAAAATAAATCGTAAATCTTATACACCTTTGGAAGGTGATACATTTGGTGGCACTTCAGTTGTTAGATTGCAACAGTACATTTATGGCCGCAATCTAACTATTTTAATAACTGATAATCCAAAACTCAGAAAATCACAACTCATTGGTGTTAGGAAAAATGTAGCTAAATGTAAAAAAAATCTCGAAAGTTTGCAATATCGACTAATTCAGCGAAGTAAGGGAATAATTGTAAAAGGCAAAAAACCTACAATCGATTCTGTTATAAAAAATGTAAAAAGTATACTGTCATCAGATTACATGAAACAGATTTTTGATTATGACATTCAAATTTTAAAAGGAAATATTAGTTTAACCTTTTCCATTAATAAAAATAAATATAAAGAAATAAAACAAAAATATCTTGGAAAGACAATATTGTTTACAAATAGGGATAATTGGTCAAACGAAAAAATAGTAGCTGCCTATAGATCGCAATTTCATGTCGAATATGCATTTAAACAAATAAAAAATACTAAATATCTATCGTTTAGGCCAGTTAGACACTTTACAGATAAGACAATCACTGTACATGCATTTTATTGCATTCTAGGATATATGCTCTCTTGTCTATTGCAGCGGGAAATGGAGGAGCTGGGTTTCAAAATGTCTATAAACAATATCATAAAGGAACTAAAAGAAAAAACGCTTACAATTAATATAGTACCTAGCACTTCATCTCATGCTCTTTCCATGAGGCATGGAATAACAACATCATCTGAAGCGATTGAAAAGTACGTTAAAAAATTTGATTTGTTAAAATATGTGAAGAGGTAAGAAATTTGTTTATCTACCCAGCAATTTAAAAAATACAGTATTATCAATGAGTTTTCAGTATAATCTAAAATAACTTGTAAATTCGGGCTAAGGAACAAACTTTCATGATCCCGTTGGCGAAAGGCTCTAGAGCCTATCATGAGTGTTTTGTTCAGGAGTTTTGAGACCGCCTCCATCGCTTGGACACCGCTCCCTCCTTCCCGGTACACATACTGACATTTGTCCATGTCCGCCTTGAAGATAGTTCCTACCAGCATTATCGGCACATTTTTCTTTACTTTGTCCCGGATGTTCGGAATACCCAATGGCCTCATCATCGCATTCTGTTTCGGAATGAAAGTCCTTTTGACAGACCCCGGTTTGTAGGTCTTTTACCGGAGTTCCTTCGCCAATAACCCTCCCAATTCTACGACACTCCGACTTTCTATAGACTTGAAAGTCTCCTCGTCTAGGCCAGGGCACCCGTCGTCCTTCTTAGCTCTGCGGTACGCTTCCGATAAGATGCCCTCACTGTGCGCCTTGTCGTTAGTGGGTGTAGAATCGGAAATTAGGCTCCCTCTTCGCTTTTTTTTTTAGTAGAATGCGTTAAGCAAACCTTGAGCCTTTTTACGGTGTACAGGGTT
>JAITIZ010000101.1 GCA_031279215.1 Planctomycetaceae bacterium | reverse complement strand
TTTTAATTTATTTTTTGTTGAAATATGTTACCGTTTATTCCTGTATTTCGGTTAAAATATTTCGTAACATTTCGCCCCAACGGGGCAACCGGCATTAGCGTAGGGCAACGCCCTACGTATGGTTTTCCTCTTGAAAATAAAGCCCTGAAATGGCGAAAGCCTAACGATGATAATCATTTTCAAAACCCCAATAACACTATTGCTGTCGCCCTTACAGGGCTTTAGTGTGTTATATTTTTTCCGTACCTTTATCGTTATGGCGAAGTTCTCAAAACAATATTTTGACCGTTGCCATTTTTTCCGATTTTTTTCTTTATTGCGATTGCAGTTTACCTGCGATTTTGCTATAGGGAACTTCTAAAAACCTAATGTAAAAATTTATTGTTAGAAGGAACGCGGTCGTCTCGACCGCATTTTTAGGCGTTTTTTGTCAAAAAACAGGGCAGGCAAGACGCCTGCGTTCCTCCTAATATTACTTTTTAGAAGTTACCTGTAGTAATACGTTTTATTTTCTCTGATTATTTACGGGGTTCTGAATCGCGGGTCGGCGATATGAATGATAAGTGTTTCGAGAATAATTCTTGGATCATTTCGGCTTGCTCCTTTCAAATCAAGATCGGCTTGGAGAAGCCAGTTTAGAAGTTTGGCACCGCGATGACGTCCCAACATTCTGAGTTGTTTTTCCGCCCCTTTGTCAATAAAATAACGCTTGATTCCGGCTTGTTCTAATGCAGCAGCGGTAGAAATTTTTTTTCCATGTTTTTCCGCATCAAGAATTAGTTGTGTTGCTGCTGCAAATTCGCGGAGTCTTGAAGCGATCTGAGCGAGAATACCAATCGCATTTTGTCCGGCAAGTAATAATTGATCGAGTTGTTGGATTGCGGCGGCTGTTTGACCGGTAAGGGCTAAATCAAGCATTACGAATATCGATTGCGAACGCCATGAACCAACCGCTTTTTCAACCAATGTTGTTGTGATTTTTTCTTTGGGAGCAACCATCAGAGCAAGTTTGGCAAGCTCCTGATCTATCAAACCGTGTTCTGCTCCAATCCGTTGAAAAATCATTTCTGCCGCATTGGGATCACAAGAAGTTTTGTGATGATGTTTTGACCATCGGACAATCCATTTCGGAATCTCTTTTTCCGGCAACGATGCCGCTTCAATAACAAGACCTTTCTCTATAACACGTGTAAAAAGCCGGGTGTTGGAAGGAAACGATTGGAGTAATAAAAGTAAAACCGCCTGCTCTGACGGTTTTTCGGCGTATTCTTCCAATTCAGCCCGATATTTTGTAACAAATGAATCCGCATCTTCAATAATCACAAGCCGCCGATCACCGCCGAACATGGCCAATGTGTTTACTTCTTTGAGAACATCAATGAATTTTATCGAATCACCCTCAAATCGTGTTAGTGAAAATTCGGCATCCTCATCCGACAGAACCTGACTTCGTAATATCCGAACAGCATGGAACTTCAAAAACGAATCATTACCATAGACAACACAAATCGCCTTCGCTGAAAATTGCGATGAATCCCAAAGAAAATCATGAATTGAAACCGGTTTCATGGTTCAATAATATTTAATAAAATAGTAAAATTCCAAACAATTTCAATATTGATATTGTTTACGGAAAACAACATTGATTTCCGTTATCGGTTCATAAATTCTCACAAAATTTTACAGAAAAATCATTGTGCTTTCAATAAACTATTCAATAAAAGTTAATATTTCCTGATTATTTTGGAATTACGGTAATCTATCAGTAGAATTTTCGTTAAAAGATAAAACATCAGGTAAGCAACCTTTCGAAGTCATTGTCTATTTTTGTCCGCAGATTGCGCAGATTTACGCAGATTTACACAGATTTTCGTCCAGCGATTTTCGCAGATATTCGATCTTTGTGGATTTTCAAGGATTCTTTTTTGAGAGTACGAAAGAACAACACAAACAAAGGAAGATATAGACAAAAAATACAAAAAATGTAATCTATCAGTGGAATTTTTATTTTGTAACCACTCTCATGGGGTAAACCCCGTCGTTAACGGCGGGGCTTGCCCCGCCATGATCTTTTTCCTACGCCCTGAAAGGGCAATATACTTATTTGATTCACAACATATGTTGCCCTTTCAGGGCGAAGACCTTTTTAAACTTAAACAAAAATTTCACTGATAGATTACAAAAAAATTATTTTCAAAAACCTTTTTAAAATAATCTGCGAAAATCTGCGTCATCTGCGGACGATTTCAATTATGCGGCCGTTAAGAAAATAGGATGTTACGTTTATTACAGGATACCGTATAGATACAACTAAATAATTACATTATTTTTTGTGATTATCCAGCAAGATTGCCAACCATTCTGTTTCTCTAAATGCCTGAAAAATAATTTTGACCACAATCGTTAAAGGAGCCGCAAGAAACAATCCAACCGGTCCCAAAAGCCAACCCCACGAAAATAACGAAAGAATAATCACCACCGTCGAAATACCCAACCCATGACCCAACATCTTCGGCTCAATTCCATACGCAATCGAACATTCAATCGCAATCAGGCAAATAACGTATAATAAAACTCCCTGCAAATCATAAGTCATAAAAATCAACATCCCCGGAATAATTGCCGCAAGCGTCCCACCAATATTGGGAATAAAATACAAGAAAAACGCAATCACCCCCCAAAAAAGAGTTGCCGGAACACCAAAAATCCAGTACACAAATGTCGCCGCCACCGCAGACATCAAACTCGAAATCGCCTTGAGAAAAAGATAACGACGTATATCATTGGCAATTCGGTGAAAATGTTCATTGTTGATAGGTCCCTCTTTACCAAAAGCACGATCAATCTTTTCAGGAAATCGCGCCGCCTCGAATACCATAAAAACCGTAAAAATCAGAACAAGAAACCCGCCCTCCGCAACATGACGTAACTCCACTAATGACTTGGTCACCCAATACATAACACTTTCAGGATTCAACGCTATCAATGATGGTTGCTCTTTGTCTCGTTTGTTAAGAATCTTAGCAATCTCCTCCGAAGAAACAGGAACTATTTCGTCAGGAGGAATTGGATTTTCCGACTCGTTAGCAGATTCCAAGTCGGTTGTATTTTCAATTAGAGAATTGTTTGAATCTGTATTCTCGTTATTTTTGTCAGTTTCATGAGACGAAAATTCTAATTTATTGGAAGGAATTAGGTCATTTTTTTCCGGTTGAAATTCTTTTTGCTCATCAGCAGTTATTTCGGCAGTAGGAATCTTGGCAGTAGGAATTTCGGTTGTCGGTTTTGCAGCAGGTTTCTCTACAGTAGAAATTTCGTCCGTAAGTTTTTCTACAGTAGATTTTTCTGCAGTAGATTTTTCAGTAGTAGATTTTTCAGTAGTAGGAATTTCGGAAATGTGAAAACCATTGTTCAATAACACCGCTATCGGCGGATTTTCTGAAGAATTTTCCTTTTCCTTGTTTTTCCCCAACTCTCCAAGAACAAAACCATATCGTTCTAATTGTTTGTCGATCTGGTCAAGCTTTTGAACAATTCTGTTTTTGTACGCAGGAAGCCGAAGAATAAAATCATTCAAAGATCGACCAACAAAATAACTAATCCCACAAAAAACAAACACCGTTCCGCCAAGCACAACAATAAGAGCAATAGAATTGGGACAACCGTGATTCCGAAGCCAACGCAATGGAACCACCAGAATAATTGTCATAAATAACGCCAACAACATCGGCGAAATAATCCCACTAGCCGCCTTAATACCCGCCAAAAGAACAATAGTTGACGCCCCCATCACCAGAAAACGATAAACTTTATCCGGCTTAGGTTTGGGAATTGGCACAGAAGATTGGGAGGCTTCAACAAACTGAATAGAAGATGATTCTTCGTTAAACATTCCAAAAATAATTAATAAAATGAGGAAAATTTCAATTCCGGTCTATTTATTATAGCGAGTATTTTATTACCGACAATGGACAAAAAAACTAACCAACCACGAAAATAAATAGTAATCTATTATCGGAATTTTTGTTTAAGGTTAAAATGGATTTACTCTGAAAGAACAGTACATTTTGTAAATCGAACAAGTATGCCGCCCTTTCAGTGTGTAGGACAGTGTGTAGGAAGAATATCATGTAGAGTGATCACAAAATAAAAACTCCCCCGACATGTTACAATAAATAAAGTAAACAATGTTTTGCGAAAGAGTTATCACCTTAGATTTCACATATCATCATCTCTGCCTATTTTATAAATATCCATGTTATGTGAACAGTTACAAAATAAACAATAAACAATTACACTAAAAAAATGTTTACCGTTTAACCGGTTTATGAAACTGTTTTCTTAATGTTGCGGCGGTCAACAGCTTCCAAAGCCGCAACAGCAATCCTACATTTGATTTGTTGTCCAATCTGTTCAATATCCTTGATAATTAACTCGGACTCATCTTGCTCGGGAACAAAAGGAATTGTACGCGTGAATGTGCCGGTGTAACGAAGATAACCGTCGGAAACCTCGGCTTGACAATGAAAGGAAAAAGGGGTATCGTTTAATTGAATAGGCATAGAAAATCCTCTCTCGAAAGTGAACCACAACGTGTGGAAAACCAAAATAAACATATCCCAAAGAGGATACCATAATCGCCCAATCTTTGCTACCCCCAATCTCCTTAAATAAATATCCGCCCCGTAAAAACCACAAAAAAATTCGCTTAAAATCTCGCAGAAGTTATTAAGCCGAAAAATTAGGAACATAGATTTTTGTTGTAATAAAAATATCTAACGATCAATAATTAGCGTCAATCAATATTAGCATTAACAATGGCTTTTTCAGTTAAAAGTGAAATGGATTTGCGGTTTTGTGTGAAAGACCAGTTTTTTCCTAAATCTAAATATCATGTATCTCTTGAAGATAAGCGGATAGATTTTATTGTTTCTGCTCCGTCGAGTCTTTTTACGTCTGAAGTATTTCTTTG
>JAITIZ010000068.1 GCA_031279215.1 Planctomycetaceae bacterium | reverse complement strand
CGAAACCAATTGCGTTACCGTAAGCGTCAAAAGAATAAAGTTGAGCAATTGTTCCAAAAAAATCAAGTAATGCTCTTGTTGAACCGTGACCGTCAAAGGTAAAATAGTATTCTTGTTCTGTTCCGTTTTTAACAGTGATTTGGGCGATTTTGTTACGTCCGATAATGTAGGTTATGTTCGGTTAGCACGACTTTTTACGCATTATAACGATTTTAACGGGGCAGAATATCCCTTTCTATCGTTACAAAACATATTTCATTACCTAATTGTCAAAGATCAAAAATCTATTTTATCAATAGTCTCCACTATCTTTTTTATTCTCGTAACTAATATATCTTGAAGTCGAAAAAAATCAAGACAGTAAAACTGAAAAAAATTTTTTCAAAAAATATATTATGCTAAAAATGGTTTTTTATTTATCAGATTTTTTATAAGGATTGCCGAATAGAATGATTCAAAATTACCCAATCTCAATCATTGGGGAGTCTCTTGAAAGCATCGATATTTTCCATTATGATAAATTCGTTTGGATATTATGTTCGGTTTAAGAAGCTCTGGTTGTACATCAAAATCATAAGTTACTAATACCTAAAACACCAACATCGTAACGAAATTCATAAATACATCAAAATGAGATTTCCGATACAATTTTGTATTGAAATAATTCATAACCTATTTATAATTAACACTTTAACATTAATTCCTAATCCCTGGTGAACAACGCCGTTTTGAAAAGTGAACGGGTTAGTGAACAGCCGCTTATGTGTTTCCAAAATCCTTTTTTAGTAAAAATTTACGAAAACCCTGTGTCAGGTAGGCAATCTTTTGCCGAAAAATTGCCTACCTTCCGAAAATGACACGGCAATATTAAAAAAATAAATAGTAACGGGATATAAAGTATAATTACGTTTTTTGTTTTCTATTTCCGTAGGTTGCCGGTAATACCGCAACTGTTACCCCCCCAAAAATCCCCAAACCAATCAGGAACTCTTTCATGTTTCAATATTGTTCCCGTTTTTTCTTTTTCGTGTTGCTGCTGCTGTTGACCGCATTGTTTAGTGGACTATTCGGAGGTTTTTCGGTAAAAACCGCCTTCGGGCAAGGTGCTATGCCCGCTCGTGAAATCCCAACCCACGAATATTTCAATATCTCACTACATCGATACATCGAAGGGAATTTCGATAAAGCATTGGCAGATTTTAACCACGATCTTCAACGTGCTATCAAAATTCCCAACTCCAATGGGCAAATGTTTCTCTGGCTTGATTCATTGTGTTATTGGATTATGTGCGGCGAATGTCATTATCAAATGGCGCGTTACGCCGACGCCATGCAAGCATTCAATAACGCCCTACAAATTTATTTGCAACAACCCGAATGGCTCAAAAATATCACCTACTCCGGTAATCCTAGGGCAGTTCCACGACAACCCTTCAACTGGGGACGCTCCGAACGTACCGGTAATGTCGGTGATTTCCGAAATTGTAAGTTTCAAATCTATCAGGAAAATGTTAATTTCGTCAGTTTAGGGCAAAAAGGAACCGCTTTGTCAAAAAATGCACAACTAAGCAGTATTCATGCAGATGAAATTATTTCGCGAATGGCATTAATGATTCGGCGGCGTTCCGAAATTCTCGGCGCACTCTCAAAATATGACCCCGAAACAAAATTATTGGCCGATGTTCTCGGTAATCGCCCTTGTTTGCCCAACCATTTTACCGGTGTTTGGGTTGATGTTCTTCACGGTCTCGCCCTCGCCGCAATGGGCGACGACAACACCGCCGAATCACAACTCCAAAAAGGATTGTTAATGTTGGGACAGTTCGACCACCAACTCACACCAGTTGCCTTAAACGAATTAGGAAATATCGCCGTTCGTGCCAACCAACCGGAAAAAGCAATGAAATATTATTTGGAATCTTCGTTTTCCGCTTATCTTGCCGGTGATCCTGTTCTCATGGGCGAAACATTCCGAAATATGGCAAACGCACAACGGTTAATCGATAAAACCAAAACCTTCCCCCCAATTCAAACCGCATTGAATTTTTTCGGTACGCAACGAAATATCAGCCCAATGATTCTCGTACCGCTATGCCACGAACTCACCGAAGATGCGTTTATGGCAGGGAATGCCAAAGCCGCAATTACCTATCACAGCCAAGCCGCCGCATTGTTAAAAGGTCGGAATATGGCGGATACGGTTCACGGTGCCAGGAATTATTATCTTGGAGCAATGATCGCCTATACAACCGCGTCCGCCGATTACCAAAACGGGAAACCTATGACCCTCTCCATGCAAAACGGAGATAAAAATCTCGAAAACGCCCTCCTCTTCATGCGCCAACGCGGTTCCCTTTGGCTGTATCAACTCAATATCCTCGAAACATTGTTTCAGCAAGGTAAAATCACAACACGCGGTCCCATTACAATACGTATTGCCGATGAACTTTACGATTTCATGCTCCGTGATCCAAACAGTATTGATTGGATATTGCAACCGATGGAGAGTCTAGCGGCAATGACCTTCACACCGCCAAGTGCGTTTCAACGTTGGTTTTATGTAGCCTTTCAACGCGGTGATCGTGAAAAAGCGTTTGAAATCTCCGAAAGAGCAAAGCGTGCGGTTTTCTTTTCGTCGTTTAATCTCGGTGCAAGATTGTTTTCGCTCCGAATCTTGTTTGAAGGCGGCAATGTTACACCGGAACGCCAACTTGAACGTCAAACATTATCGCTTGATTTTAGCCGTTTTGGGGAATTGTCGAATCAAGTTCGCTCCGTTCAAACGCAACTTCGTTCCGTTCCGCTTGTCCCACAAGACCAAACGCAAGCCGAACTACAACGGAAATTATTGCACGAACTCGAAACATTAAGTTTAGCCCAAGAAGCAATGCTCCGCCCAATGGCTTTGACCCGAACTCAAACATCGAATATTTTTCCTCCGATTATGAGATTGGAACAAATTCGGAAGGAGTTACCGGAAAAAACCGCAATGCTTGTATTTACGGAATCGCTTGGGACATTGTACGGATTCCTGATTGACAACCATAACCTGACAATGTGGCCCATTCTTCAGGAACCCAAAGCCGATTCATTGCAAAAATTGATTACGGATTATCTGACAAGTCTTGGCAATCGGGATATTAATTATTCGCTAACAGTCAAGGAGTTATCGGATTCCAACGCAAAGTGGAAAGAAGCCGGTTCAAAACTTCTCAACCGTCTTCTTGGCAATGAATCACGTCCGGTACATTTTACGGAGTTGGTGATTGTTCCGACCGGACAACTCTGGTATGTTCCGTTTGAATCGATGACCGTCAAAATCGGTGGAGAATATCGTCCGTTGATCGCTGCCGGACGGGAACCGTTAATGATTCGATACGCCCCAATGGCTTCGCTCGGAATGCCGCAAAAAACCGGCGGTCGAAGTACAACAGCCGAAACATTGGCAATTTACGGAAAACTTGTTTCCAAAGATTCTTCGTCAGTGGCGTTGGATGCGATTGACCGATACGTCAAAGCGGGAATCCAACATCTGATTCCAATGTCTGCGGTAACAAATGAACCATTTCCATCTTCAGCGTCTGCTTTTGCGACACAAATTAAGCAGCTTCTTGTTCTGGACGATATACCTATTCCGCAAAACGGTTTACCTTTGGGTTGGTCGCCGTTCAACGGAGATAAGACAAAATTAAAGAATCCGGTGGGGAGTTGGCTAACACTTCCTTGGGGCGGACCCGAACTCATTATTTTACCCGCTTTTCACACACCGGCAGAATTTTCACTCAAAACTCCAAGAAATAGTGTAAAACAAATTATGAACGGAGAAGATTTATTCCTTTCCGCAATGGCATTACAGGCTTGCGGGGCGAAAACAATTTTAATGAGCCGATGGCGAACCGGTGGGCGGGCATCGTATGATTTGGTCGGGGAGTTTCTGAAAAATTATTCGAGTATGCCTTCGTCGGAATCGTGGTATCAGGCAATTATGACGGTTGGGGGTGAGGTATTGCATTTGAACGAAGAACCGAGAGTGCGAACCGAACCCGAAATCGAACCGCCAATAGCAAATCATCCTTTTTTCTGGGGGGCTTTCATCTTGATTGATCGCGGAGAAGTTCCTGAAAATACGGATTCCGATTTATCAGAAAAAGGAATTTCAGATCAACCGTAAAATGTTTATACAAGTTTACACGTTAACGACGGGGTTTACCCCGTGAGAGTGATCAAAAAATAAAAAATCAAAAAACAACAGCGTACAACGTAACTGTCTATTTTATTTAGAAATCCTGTCAATTCTGTCTATTCCGTCAAAATGTATCTGTATTATTTTGAACACGAAATACACGAAACTTCACTAACAACACAAAAATTATACGAAAATGACAACAAAAAAATTTTTCGTATGTTTCGTGTTATTTTGTGTATTTCGTGTTAAAAAAAATTAAAACAAAAATGTCAAAATAGACAGTTACCGTACAACACCATAACAAAACCAACTGTTGTAACCGCGGGTGAGAACTCTTTGGCGAAAAGTTTTCACCTACGATTGCCTACTCTGTGAGTATTTTTCTGAATACACAACACTGAATAGTTACAACAATTAACCGTTAAAAACCTCTTGCGGCGCGGATGTCGTCGAAATCACGGAGATGGTAAGAAATACCAACATAATCAAGAGTTCGGCACAACGCCCGAAATGCAACCCCCATGCCATCAGAACCACTATAACCGCCATATTGACCGCCGCCCTTCAAATGCGGCTCCAAATCCAGAAAAACACCCGGTATTCCGCGACTCTTTAACTTCTCTTCCAACGATGGAAGAATCGAAACCAAATCACGGAAAATACGTTCATGTCCCGATTCACCTTGATCCGACGGTACAAAATTTTTCATTTTATCTTCTTCAATATGAGCCCCTTTTTCATTGCGCCGCGAAAAAGCAAAATCTTTGATATGAAACCAGCCAAGTCCCGGTTTCATTGCCTCATACTGTTCAAAAATCTCCTGTGATGAATAACCTTGCATCACAATATTACCGCCGTCAAAAATTAACATCATAGCCGGATGATTGACTTGTCGGTAAATTTCACTCAGGATAATTCCCTCATGACCAACTAAATTGGTTTCCACTTCAAGCCCAAATGTTAAATCACTTCGATGACAGACTTCAGCAATCTTGCCAAGCCATTCAACCGACTTGGCAAGATAATCATGCGGGTCAGTACCTTTCGGCGGATAAAAAGAAAAACCGCGAATCAATTTCGTTTCCAATGCGTGCGCTAAATCACACGCCAAACGAACTTCATCAAGATATTTTGTAATTGGAACGTAAATATTATTCGTTCCATCATCCACATCTTCAAGTTTGGTTTTGCCGATGGGCGAACCAAGCGAGGAGACATTAAGACCATATTCGTCTTGAAATTGACGAACCCGTTGAATATCGCTTTTCGTCAATTTCATAACGTTTTTGATTCCGTCTCCAAGATTAACAAAACGAATACTGTAATACTGGAGTCCCAACGCAGCAAAAACGGCAAATTGTTCGACAACCGTTTTGTTGGTGGTTGATTCATCGGCAAAACCGGATAAAAATATTCGCGGTGTTGGTTTCATGGTGATTAGTAAAGTAGTTAGGTAGTGAGTAAAAGGTTAAAAAATTTCCTAAAAAATTTCTAAAAAAAAAATTCTAAAAAAATTTCTAAAAAATTTATTGACTTATTGTTAAGGTAATCGCTGCACGATACCGTATAACATTGGTGAAATAAGAATCCGTTTCGGTGTTGCCTCTGAAACTTTTCGGGCAAAACCGGTTGTTACTAAAAAGTTTAGTAAAAAGGAAAAATAAAAACAATAGTAAAGTAATATATCAGTGGAATTTTTGTTAAAAGATAAACTTAAGGTAGGCAACTTTCGCTGAAGGGCTTTCACCCACGGTTGCGCCGGCGTACTCGCCGACTTGCCCCTGAAACATTAATAATACATTAATAATACATTAATAATACAATAATGATGATTATTTTTTTGGCGGTGATACTGGCGATACTGGTGGTACATTGGGAGGAGCGATGATTGGCGGATTGGCGGAAACATTGGGGGAGTTGGCACCGCTTGGTTTGGCGGTTGGTGCGGCGGCAACAGTTGGTTTGGTTTTGGCTGCAACCGGATCACCATGCGAAGGTTCGGGAACCGTCTGAATAATTTTAGCAATCACCTCATTAACATCAACACCTTCAGCATCCGCATTGAAGTTTGTGAAAATACGATGCCGAAGTACCGGAAAACACATCGCACGAATATCGTCCCCGGAAACCGCATATCGTCCGTTTAAGATTGCTCTTGCTTTGGCGGTTAAAATGATACTTTGTGCGGCACGCGGTCCTGCTCCCCATGCTAACCAATTTTGGACAAACTGCGGGCTGTATTTTTCTTTGGGGCGTGTAGCGCGAACTAACTCAACCGCATAATCAACAATATGTTCCGAAACAGCAACTTGCCGAACAAGTTGTTGAATCCCAATAACATCCGACGCCTGAAGTACCGGTTCGATATCGATTTTTTTGGTTTGGGTTGTTGCCATAACGATTTGACGTTCTTCGTCTTTGTTGGGGTAACCGATGTAAATGGAGAGCATGAACCGGTCGAGTTGTGCTTCGGGTAACGGATAAGTTCCTTCCTGTTCAATGGGGTTTTGAGTGGCCATAACGAAAAACGGAGGTTCCAACGGATAGGTTTTACCGGCAACCGTAACTTCGTATTCCTGCATTGCCTGAAGAAGAGCGGCTTGAGTTTTGGGCGGTGTTCGATTAATTTCATCGGCGAGCGAGATATTGGTGAAAATGGGGCCCCGAACAAACCGGAATTTACGTTCATTGGTTTCGGGGTCAACATCAATAATTTCCGTACCGGTAATATCGCTTGGCATCAAATCCGGTGTAAACTGAATCCGGTTGAATTTCATTTGCAACGCTTTTGCCATTGTCGAAACGGTCAATGTTTTAGCAAGACCGGGAACGCCAACCGTAAGACAATGTCCGCGTGCAAAAATACAAATGAGCATTTGTTCCAACATTTCGTCCTGACCGACGATAACTTTGTGAACTTCACGGAGTAATTTTTCTTTAGCCTGGCAAACACGCCGAACCATTTCTTCAGGACTGAGTGATGCAGTATTGGACATCGCAAAACTAATTGAAAAATGCTGATTGGTAAAAAAAGAGAAACCAAAATAAATTTTCCCCATTTTAATCAAACAATCGCAAAAATATACCCCCTTGTCAAAAAAAATTAAACTTGTCAAAAAAAAATTAAATATCTACTCTTGACAATTATTGACGGTTCTCTTATCATAATCATTTGACGCTTGAGACAGAAGAAACTACCACGTCTCGATCAAACGTCGAGAGCGTTCTAATTTATTTAGGACGACTACCACACCATGTGTTGTTGCTTGTCTGCAATATCACATTGTCAGCTTTTGAAGTATCAGAAGATATTGTCGAAATTATTCCTCTTTATTTAAGGGGGGTTTTGCGTTGGCTCTGTTACTTCAGGCTGTGGTAGGCCTCTTCTGTCGTTGCTAAACGCTGAACTCCCTGTTTCTTTTGTGAAGTCATTGTTTCTCACAAAACACAGAGTTCTTCTTGAGCGTTACCCTGTTTTACTTGGTGTAACTTTCATTTCATTCCTAATTTTCAAGGAGAAACTGCAATGACAAAAACAATTAATTCTTACCAGACGGTTCTTGAATCAATATCGGCACACACGACAAAATGTCAAAATCAAATGGCAACGGCAGGTTTTACACTTGTGGAACTTTTGGTTGTGATTTCGATTATTGGCATGTTGGCGGGACTTCTTCTGCCAGCCGTCAATGCCGCACGAGAAGCCGGACGCCGTGCCGTTTGCATGAACAACCAAAGCCAATTAGCACTTGCCTGTATCAATTACGACGGTGCAAAACAAAACTTACCGCCAATGAGAGGGAAAATCGGAGAAAGTAGTGGGGGAGATTACAATGTTGCCAGTTGGATAGGTTTTATCCTTCCATACATGGAACAAAACCAACTCTATCAGAATTTAAGTAATGTAACAATTAATAGCACTGACACATCTGACAATTATTATGGTTACCAGTTGATTCGAATCAAATCGCTTCTTTGTCCGAGTGCCGAACAACCAAGCAACACCAATTCGGGAACCCATTATGTTTGTAACGGTGGATACCAAAACGCTGTTGGAAAGGGGTGGGATTCTCCAATATTTGAATGGTCAGCGGGTATAAGGATTGAACCGGGAAAGGCCGCAGATGCTCCATTTTTAGATCATTGGGCCTATTCATCAGCATCACAACGTTGTACAACCAAAGTGTCTATTGATTATATTTCCAGTCATAGTGGAACAAGTAACGTTATTTTACTCTCGGAAAATGAACGTCCAATTACTGGTGGTATCGATTCGGCTGGAGGAACAGGTGCAAGATGGGCTTACTGGGATGGCGGAGAAAAGATGCCGCTAGTTAGTGCTGATTCCGAAGAGCGTATTGCATTTTGTTATCCCTTCAATACAGCTACTGTTACTGTAAAGGAGGCTGAACAACCGCGTACGGATACGACGGATACGGATACGACGGATACGGAGTCTGGATCACAAGGAACTAGTGCCGCCGCTTCTACTGAGCCTGTTACTACAATTACTATTACGGGCGCAACGCTAGTAGAATATGGGGATGATAGCGATAAGTGGAGTTATGAGGGGTATAAGATTGCTAGTTCAAGCTCCGTAAAAGTCCCGGCTTTCGTTAATGCTGAACGTGAAAATAAATTTCGTAGTGGTTATGAAGAGTATCGTCACGCCAGACCATCATCAAATCATCCGGGTATTGTTTTGGCGGCGTTTGCTGATCGAAGTGTTCGTTCTATAAATGGAAATATGAAGTCTAAAACATTTATTTGGCTTTGCATGCCGAGAAGCGAAAAAGTAATCAGCGATGATGCTCTCTAATTGCTTCAATATAAGTGAGGGAAATGGAATAAGAAGAGTTTAGTTGCTTTTTCACTTCATTATCTCCATTTTCCCTTACTTTTTTCTTAATCTATCAGTGGAATTTTTATTTTGTGATCACTCTCACGGGGTAAACCTCCGTCGTTAACGGCGGGACTTGCCCCGCCATGATCTTTTTCCTACGCCCTGAAAGGGTAATCTATTTAGTGGAGAGTTGAGAGTGGATAGTGTCGCATGCGGAATGATTACCGTTTTGGTAGTAATCCGCTGTCTATTTAAATCGTCCGCAGATTACACAGATTTTCGCAGATTATTTTAAAATTTTTTGTAATCTATCAGTGGAATTTTTGTTTTTTATATTAGCCCCGCTAGGGGCGTCAGGATTTTTTACTGAATAGCCCGCCCCAACGGGGTGGGTTTAAGTTTCCCCGCCGGTTATGCATTTCACACCCCTAGCGGGGTTAAGAGAGTTAATAGTTAATAGTTAATAGTGAATAGTTCGCAAGCGGATTACTACCTAAACGGCAATAATTCCGCTTGCGACACTATTAACTATTAACTATTAACTATTAACTATTAACTAT
>JAITIZ010000058.1 GCA_031279215.1 Planctomycetaceae bacterium | reverse complement strand
GAACAATTAGCAGCATGAACTGCTAACGACATTAACGCAATTGTATCAGTCCGTTGATTGAGTGAATCAACAATCTTTTTAGGAACTTTTCCAAATTTATTTTTCAAGATTTCCAGAATTACGTTAACACATCCTTTCAATTCACCGCGAGCTTCTCCGCGAGCTTCTCCGCGAGCTTCTCCTCGAGCTTCTCCGATTTCGATTCCTTCTTGTACAATTCCTTTTTTAATAGTAGTTGCCATTTTAAGCCCCTCCGTTCCTGTGAAAACTTTTGTAATAGTTCGAACAACTTCTTCCGAAGTTAAATCACTTGTCCAAGTACAATATCGTGTAATATTGGTAGTTAAATCCAAAGTATGTTGTTTTCCCAAGTCTGCGATTTTGACATATTCCAGGATGTTACTTAATTGAGAACCGAATGTTCCATCGGTTGCCCGTTTAAGAGATTCGGCAATTGCTTGGGTTTCCGGTTTTCCGGGCAGATTGTCGTAGAAAAACCGTTTCATATTGATCACAATAATCCTGAATTGCGGAACAAAAAATTGGAACACTTTCGGAATTTCACCGAAAACATCATGAAAAAACAGTTCCTCATTAATGTTTTCATTACCATTATACAAAAGGAGCATCAACGGAATAGACGGTCTGTAACTTTCCGAATAACCTGTTGCTGTCCAACCGAAGTATAAAGACATAAAACAATGAGCCCCAGCCTGAAGCGGAACAAGCCGGCTTGGTTTGGATTTATGTTCTAAAAACATCAGGACTTCCGAATTTTTCTTTGCATCACGCAAATGTGCCGTAAATGCCACATCCAAAATTATTTCCTTAAGTTCGTTACTCAGATAATGCGTCGGAGCCGCAACCAATTGATCTAAATGAACATGTTGAGCCACAATGGGATCGGCATAATGTTTTAAGAAATCAGCGGCATACAATGGGTTACCGACTGTTTTTTTAGCGAACCGGTCATGCGGATTGTTTAATCTATCTGTTTTCTGCCCCATGTTACTTACTGTCGGTTACATATTTGGTTGCGGTGTTGACCATACAATTGATTGAGTTTTCTGTTATGTTTTGATATTAATTTATATTGGGTTCATTTTAAGTGTGAGCGATATTCCCACTAAATTTATTTTATAAAAGGCAGGCAATTTTTCTTCGTAAAAGTTTTTACTTATAATCACATCAACGATAACCAACGATAAACTTACAACAATATCAGAAGTCAGTTGTCTATCGATAACACAATATTTGGGCGAAACATTGACAATTTTATGAAATCGCCTACCTTTTATAATTTTGTTGAATGGTTACTTTATCTGAATACTCAAATGAGGGAAGGTTCTCGAAACACTAGAATTTCGAGAGTTTCTCAATGAGATCGACAGTGCGGCAACTGTAACCCCATTCATTATCGTACCATGACAGGATTTTGACCAGATTGTCGCCAACAACACGGGTCCATTCCGGTACGAAGATGGAACTGTGTGAATCGCCGATGATATCGGCTAAAACGATGGGGTCTTCGTTGTAAGCGAGAATTCCTTTCATTTTTCCTTCGGCGGCTTCTTTGGCGGCGGCGTTCACAGCGTCAGCGGTTACCGGCTTATCGGTTTGAACCACAAGATCAACACAACTTCCGGTTGGAGTCGGAACTCGAAGTGAATAACCGGTTAATTTGCCTTTAACTTCGGGAATAACTTCACCAACCGCTTCGGCAGCACCGGTTGTTGTCGGAATAATATTCAGAGCAGCAGCCCGCCCGCGATAGATATTTTTGTAGGGAATATCCAGAACAACCTGATCATTCGTGTAAGAGTGAACTGTTGTCATTAAACCTTTGACAATACCGAACTTCTCCAAAATAACTTTGACAACCGGAGCCAGACAGTTTGTGGTACAACTGGCATTGGAAACGGTTTTTTGGGAAGCATTCAATTTGTCGTCATTAACTCCGCAAACGCAAGTCAGATCAGCTCCTTTTGCCGGTGCGCTGATAACTACTTTTTTAGCTCCCGCGTCAAGATGTGAATCGAAACCGGCTTTATCGGCGGATTTTTTTGCGGTAAAACGTCCGGTACTTTCGAGAACGATTCCGGCTCCGATTTCGCCCCACGGTAATTTAGCCGGTTCTTTTTCGGCATAAATCCGAATTTTTTTACCGTTGACGATAATATTTTGGTCATCGTGACCAATTTCGGCTTTGAGCCGGCGGTGAGTACTGTCATATTTCAACAGTGTTGCGAGTGTTTTGGTATCGGTAAGATCGTTGATACCAACAACATCGAATTTATCCGGCGTTTCTAATATCCGGCGGAACACAAGACGACCAATACGACCAAAACCATTGATCCCAACTTTGATGGACATGGAAAATTCTCCTTTTAGATTAAATGTAATAGATGGAACGGGTAATGTGAAAATTGTTCCCAAACGTCCTTAACGCCCGTTCATAACGTTCGTCCACAGACGCTGCAGTTTAACATTTTTCAATCGTTATTATTGTATCCATTGTTCTATCAAATTCAACGGGGGAGGAAAATTTCGTTGGTCAGCCGTAAATAACAGCGTAAATGTGTAATACTTCAGTGTAATACTTCATTGGAATTTTTGGGAACTTCTAAAAACTCATTTTTTTAGGAACGCTGGCGTCTCGCCTGCACTTTTTACAGGCAATGTACAGTCGAGACGACTGCGTTCCTGATGTTTTTAGAAGTTCCCTTTTATTTTAATCGTTAAGTAATCACAAAAGTAGGCAACATTTTGCCGAATGGCTGCTTACTTCTTGATTTTTGCCTGATGATAACCAATAGGATTACTATTGAATGGTTACTGAATCGTTATGCCGATAGATTGTTTATTCACTGTCGAGGTATTCACTGAACCAGAGCGCACCGAGCGGCAAACCTTCTTCAACCATACTTTGGACAATCGGATCGTCACCGGCACGCCGAATAGAAGCAAAAGCGTCAGAACCTTTGTCAAGAATCCAAACTTCTTTCGGTGTTAAAGCATCAACAAGATAAGGTTGATGGGTTGTAATGAAAAACTGAGAACCGGTATGTCCATCACTCCAATGTCTGATTTCATCAATAAACGTACCAAGCAATTTGTGATACAACCCATTTTCCGGTTCTTCAAAACAAATTAACGGAGGCGGTTGCGGATCACCGAGTAAGAGTAAGTAAGCAATCAGTTTGAGAGTTCCATCGGACATTTGCGGAGCATAAAATGGTTTTTGCAAACCGCGTTCAAAAAAACGAAGCAAAAGTCTGCCATCTTCCGTTTGATAGGTTTCAATACGAGTAATACCAAGAACCTTCCCCAAAACACGCCCCAACATATCATTAAGCCGGCCCGTGTGTTCACGTTCCCAATATTGTATTACATTGGCTAAATTATCACCAAGACGCGATAAATGACGTTGTGGACCGGCTAACGGCGTTTGGCGTGCCGAATCCGGTGAAAAATAACAAAGATACCAACTATCCAAAAATTCCCGAAACGAAACAATATCAGGGAATTGCGTAAGATTGCCAAGCGTCGAAAGTACCAGACGACGCCGATCCGCAAGATGAATATCACTCACCGATTCCGAATTGGGACGTACCACTTTGCCGGCTCCATTATTGGCAAAAAAATTCATTGTATCGCGATTTCCAAATTCGGAACCAATATGCGAAAGTGTTTCCGCATACACAAACGGAACATTATAATCATCCGCCGTAATACATAATGTATAAAGCAAATTTCCATAACGTATTTGAAATTCAATGATTCGGTCGGAACCTTCCGAAACGATTTTATCGAAACCGCCCCGACGTACACACGCTTGTTCCGCATCGCTTTTCAAACAATCAACGATAAAACCAAAAGCATCACAAAGCGTACTTTTACCGTAACCATTGCGCCCAATAACAACTGTAATTGGTGTTAATGGTTCACTGTTACTGCTTCGTTCAGAATCGGTTGATATTGCCGGAGCGTGAATCGAACCAAGCGAAATGTCGCGAAGTACCCGATAATTCTTGATACGAACCCCTTTAATGAATCTCATAATCACCGTTCCATTCTATCACAACAAATAAAATACGATCATTGATATTGTCAACCCGAAAAATCATAAAAATAACTCCTCATAAATTAAGTCGAAATAACATAATATTTCGGCGGAATTTGTGTTTTTTTATTTTATAACGATTTACTCTTTTTAATGTAACTGTCTATTTTCTTAACGAACACATAATTCAAATCGTCCGCAGATGACACAGATTTTCGCAGATTATTTTAAAAGTTTTTTGAAAATAATTTTCTATATTTTTTGTCTATTCTTCCTTTGTTTGTTTGTGTCGTTATTTCGTACTCTCAAAAAATAATCATTGAAAATCCACGAATATCAAATATCTGCGAAAATCTGTGGACTAAAATCTGTGGACTAAAATCGGTGGACTAAAATCTGCGTAAATCTGCGTAAATCTGCGGATGAAAATAGACAATTACTTTTTAATTTATTTATTTTGTATTTTCAAAAAAAAGATTATTGAAATGTTATCATAAAGAAACATTCTACGGAATAGTTGCCAAAAAATTAATCCCGATAATACAAACCGTTTCATGTTGTTCGGTTTGTGTTATCGGGATTGACATTTTTGTTTCAGATCAAAATTATAAACAATCGGATTATTTTTATCCGTTTTTTGATACCATACATGAATTATAATTGTTGTTTCATTGTTTATGGAACAGGGGTTGTGAATTACTTGGGAATGAATAACCAAAACACGAAATAGTAAAACATTTTGGGGTATATTTTATTTTGTTTATTGGTAATAATTTTACTTTTCTTTATTTTCTGTTCCGTCTTTATTTTCTGTTCCGCAAGCGGTTTTTTTGCTTTTCAAGGGACGATGAGTATTTTTTGTTGTGCAAGATTTACAAGAGGTTGGCGGACACGGGTTGGCGTGTTTCTTGCATTCTTTACATTCTTTACTCGATTGGTTATCGGTACAAGGTGAAAGCGGTTGGGCGGTTTGGATTGTTTTGGGTTGTAATTCTTTTGGCGGCGGCAATGGTGTTTCATGATTTGCGGACGGCGGATACGGAATTGATTGCGGAACCGGAACCGCTCGTGTTTCGGCGGCATAAGAGGTTCGTTGTGCAATAATTGGGCGTAATTCTTCTCTTGAATACACTGGGTAATGGGCGAGTGAATGGTTGTGAGGCGGCGGCAATGGTAATGCTTGTCCGTGATTCAAGAGACGAGGTCCGGCGAAAATTCCGCCCAAGGGTTGCGGATGACCGGCTGCAACCGGTTGATCCTTAATGCCAATCTCCGCATAAGGTCCCAAAGCAACCGGTTCCACTTCTGGACATTGCGCCAAACGAACTCCCCAACGATTTTCACAACAACTTGTCCATAAAGCGTTTGAATATCCGAGAATGAGTTGCAACCGGCTCGGTTTATCCGTAATAATAACCGGATCGGGATCATAATAATCGGCGTATTGAACTTGTTGATGATTTTGTTCACGGCATGGAAGTGTTGAGAGCCAGAGATTCAATTGGGATTGATGTTTGGGAAACGCTTCGGGGTCGGCGGCGTAGCCGGGTTGGTAAGGAACAACATGAATCCGATGAGTTAAGGGATCACGATGATAGGCAAGATAGGGAATGGTTGTAGGTTTTAACGAAATGAAACTTCCGGTTTGGATTAAATTGGTTTTATTGTTTTGTTGTGGTTCCTCGACTCCGAAGGTGGTTTCCCATTCGGTTTTATTTTCTGTTTCTGTGGATTCTTCGGCGGGAACTGCGTCTATCGGCAACACAACCGGTTCGGCAACATCAGTCGAAATTGCTGAATAATAAGGACCGAAAGCATAACTCCCCGGTTGGAAAAGTACACGTTCTGGAATTTGAGCGTTCCCCTGGTCTGCCGCAAAACTCGTTACCAAAACGAGAACAATACCAAAACTTGTCAAACGCATGAGTGGAACCTCCAAAGATTCTGAATTAGGAACAAAAATAAAATTTCTTTGCAATTTTCTTACAAAACTGTAAATCATAATAGAACACTTACATTTTATTTCGAATCGTTTGACTTGAGAACCGTAAAAAATTTAATAAAAAAAATATGTTTTTGACAAAATCTTGTAGATTGTATCGGTTATAACGAACACAAAACTTTTTTAATTCTCGCACGAATTTGAATAAAGTTTTTTTAGTGTTCATGGTCTGGTTGTTAAAAAGGTTAAAAATTGGGGGTGATTTCGGCATTTTGTGGTCTATTGTTTATTATCAGGCGTAATTATTCTGTGGAATTTTTGTTAAAAGATAAACTTAAGGGAACTTCTAAAAACATCAGGAACGC
>JAITIZ010000043.1 GCA_031279215.1 Planctomycetaceae bacterium | reverse complement strand
CGCTTTAAATCAGTTCTTGAAAAATTAAATATTCCGCATAAAGATTTCAAAGGCGATTTAGATGAAACATTAAATACGATTTTATCAGAATTATTTGATCAATGAATCACTCTCACAATCTGGTATAGTTCAGTTTAACAGTACAGAAAATAATTAGTTATATCTGTTTCGTTTTTATTTTTTCAAGTTTCACAATTTTTACTCATTAACGATGACCAAGACCTTGTATTCACGAACAATTGAAACTCCGCGGCGTGATGCGTCCTATTGTCCTGTTTCGGAGCGGTTGAAACATTATTACGAATTTCGGATTCCATTCGACATGGATGAAATTATCGAACAGGCAGGACGTTGTATGACTTGCGGGATTCCGTTTTGTCATAATGCCGGTTGTCCGCTCGGCAATCCAATTCCTGAAACAAATACGCTTATTGCGGAAGGGCGGTTGCGTGACGCTTGTGATTTATTGCATGCGCACGATAATTTTCCTGAATTTACCGGACGACTTTGTCCGGCGTTGTGTGAGGCGTCGTGTGTTCACGGAATCAACGATGAAGCGGTGACCATTCGGCAACTCGAATTAGAAATCACAGAATTAGGTTGGAAAGAAGGTTGGATTGTTCCGCAACTTCCTGCAACAAAAACAAATCGCCGTGTTGCGGTCATTGGCAGCGGTCCGGCGGGACTCACCGTGTCCCAACAACTCGCTCGCGCCGGTCATAATGTTGTTGTGTACGAAAAAGCGGATGTTCCCGGCGGAATTTTACGTTATGGTATTCCTGATTTCAAATTGGAAAAACATATTATCAACCGCCGACTTCAGCAACTTCAGAACGAAGGCGTTTATTTTGAAACGAATGTTTCCGTCGGTAACGATATTTCGCCGCAATATTTGAAACGTCAATTTGATGCGATAGTTTTGACCGGCGGAGCAATGGAGCCGCGCGATCTGAATGTTCCGGGACGTGAAACGCAAGGAATTCATTTTGCAATGGATTATCTTATTGCGTCTAATCTTGCGGTCAAATCAGAGTGTCGGAGTACGATTGACGCGGCGGGCAAGAATGTTGTGATTCTTGGCGGCGGCGACACCGGAGCGGATTGTCTTGGTGTTGCGCTTCGGCAAGGAGCGTCCAGTGTTGTCCAGTTTGAAATTTTGCCCAAACCGCCGGAAGACTTCAATCCGGCAACTCCTTGGCCCCGATGGCAACAGATTTTACGTACAGGAACATCCCACAAAGAAGGCGGTTCACGACGTTGGAATGTTTCGACAAAACAATTTTTGAACAAAAATAATCGGTTATGCGGTATCGAAGCTGTTGAAGTTGAATGGAAGGACGGTAAACCGATAGAAAAACCGGATACGATATTTCGTGTTGATGCGGATATTGTGTTGCTGGCTCTTGGTTTTGTTCATCCCAAATACGATTTATTGTTAAGTTTACTTGAAGTTGAATTGGATGCACGCGGTAATGTTAAGGTTGATCCGGTAACGATGATGACCAACCAGACCGGAATTTTTGCTGCCGGAGATATGCAAAGCGGAGCATCGTTGGTGGTTCGGTGTATTCAGGGCGGAAGGTTGGCGGCTCGCGGAGTTGATGAATATTTGATGGGAACAAGCGATTTAACGGCTGCTCCGTCAATTTGATATGATCAGGAATTATTGTGCAAAAAAATAATGTTTTTTTTTTTTCGAAAATCAAAGATAATTTTCAATTTATATTTTTCATCTCTTAAAAACTTTTTGAGATACGAAGTAAATGAAATAAAAAAACAGAAATCTCAATTGTATTGAGTAAAACAGTATGAATCGTACATTATTATTCCGTAACTAACAATTTATTCAAAACATTTATTAAAACTTTTATTTGTTTATGATGAAAACTCAACTTGAAAAACGTATTGCCGATAAAACCGCATTGGTCGGAATTATTGGTCTTGGTTATGTTGGTTTGCCTTTGATTCGGGCTTTTATCAAAGCGGGATTTCGTACACTCGGTTTTGATGTTGATCCGAAAAAAATTGAGAAACTCAAAGCGGGAGAAAGTTACATTGCTCATATTCCGTCTGAGTGGATCAAAAAATATATCGCAGACGGTTCTTTTGAACCAACAACAGATATGAACCGTTTGGCGGAAGCGGATACGTTGTTAATTTGTGTTCCGACGCCGTTGTCCGAAAGCCGTGATCCTGACTTGTACTACGTCGAATCAACAACAGAGTCTATTGCCAAAGTTCTTCGACCGGGGCAACTTATCGTTTTAGAAAGTACTACCTATCCGGGAACAACACGGGAAATAATGTTACCGATTTTACAGCGAAGCGGTTTGCGAGTTGGTAACGATTTTTTCCTTGCGTTCAGCCCGGAACGTGAAGACCCCGGAAATCCCGATTTTACCGCGGAAGGAATTCCCAAATTAGTCGGCGGTCTTGATGCCGACAGCGGAATACTGGCAACCGCTCTTTATTCACAGGCAATTGTTAAAGTCGTTTCCGTTTCATCTTGTGAAATTGCGGAAGCTGCTAAAATTGTTGAAAACACTTATCGTTGCGTTAATATTGCCATGGTTAATGAACTGAAAATTATTTTTGATCGTCTTGGAATTGACATTTGGGAAGTGATTGACGCTGCCAAAACCAAACCGTTTGGTTTTCAACCGTTTTATCCGGGGCCGGGACTTGGCGGACATTGTATTCCGATTGATCCGTTTTATTTGAGTTGGTGTGCGCGAAGAACCGGATTGACCACTCGGTTTATCGAACTTGCCGGCGAAATCAATACTTCCATGCCGCTTTATGTGGTGCGGCGGGTTATTGATGCATTAAATGATCGCATGAAACCGCTTAAAGGAAGCAAAATTTGTGTACTCGGCGCAGCGTACAAAAAAGATGTGGACGATCCTCGTGAGAGTCCGTCTTTTGAATTGATTGACCGTTTGATTCAGAAAGGTGCTGTCGTTTCTTATAATGATCCGCATATTCCTTTCTTGCCCAAAATGCGGCATTGGCAGAATATTCCGGCAATGACAAGTTGTCCGCTGACATCGGAATTTATTGCGTCACAAGATTGTATTCTGATTGCAACCAATCATACAAAGTACGATTATGATTTTATCGTACATCACGCCCAACTTGTCGTGGACAGCCGGAACGCAACACAACAAGTTAAAACAGAACGTGAAAAAATTGTTAAAGCGTAACAGAATCCGTTCCCAATAATTTTTGTCCCAAATTTTATGAACACGTCAACACCTAAACAATTGCCTTACGGTAATGCGGATTTTCGGAAAATCCGAATGAATCATTTTGCTTATGTTGATAAGACTCATTTTATTGAAACTCTTGAGCAGGAAAGTAATTCGTCACAGATATTTATTCGTCCCCGCCGTTTTGGTAAGAGTTTGTTTCTTTCCATGCTTGCGTATTATTATGATGTCAACTATGCGGATGAATTTGAACAATTATTCGGAGATTTGTACATCGGTCAACATCCGACACGGCGGAAAAATAGTTACGCTGTGATGGAATTTGATTTTTCCGGTTTGAACACAGCAAACGCAGAAAGTTTTCAAAACTCTTTTTTTGATAATGTTCGGCATACGGTTTGTCGTTTTCTGGACAAACATCAAAATATTTTTTCTAAGGCCGATCAGATTATTGATCAAATTAACCAACAAGAACATTCTACGCTTTCAATTTTAGACTGGTCTTTTCGTGTTGCGGAATCGGCGAAGATACAAATATTTGTAATTATTGACGAATATGATCATTTTGCGAATGATCTTATTGCGATAGGAACAATTATGGGTGATGATTTTTATAAAAAAATGATTACTGCAAACGGATTGGTACGGGATTTCTATGAACGAATCAAAGCGGCAACTAAATTCTCAACCGTAGATCGAACTTTTATTACAGGGATTTCACCGGTCATGTTCGACGATTTGACCAACTGTTACAATATTGCCGACAATCTCACACTTGATTTACAATATAACGAAATGTTAGGTTTTACCAGTAAAGAAGTGGATTGGTTAATGGATGCGGTGGGAATTGATGCTGACCGGATCAATATGGATATGGAATATTATTATAACGGTTATCGGTTTAATGCGGAAAGTGAAAATAAAGTTTATAACTCCACAATGATCCTCTATTTTTTCCGGCAGCTGCTAAAAACCGGCAATGGTAAAATACCAGCCAATCTCATCGATCCCAACCTGAATATAGACCCGAGCCGCTTGAAACGTCTTATCAAAAACGAAGATAACTGTAACACATTAATCCAAATAATAAAAGAAGGCAGTATTGTTTCGACGATATTGGAAAAATTTTCTATTGACCAATTGAATGACGATCATTATTTTATTTCATTATTATTTTATATGGGTTTATTGACGATTAAGGAACGTTATTTAGATGAGTTTCATTTAGTGATTCCTAATTATTCTATTCAAACAACTTATTGGTCTTACCTTCGTGATCTTGTTCAGGATCATGCTCCTGACATTATGTTGAATGTGAAAGAGTTACGGGAATCGGTTCGTGCCATGGCGATAGAAGGCGATATACACGGTTTTATTGATTATGTTTCACAAAATGCGTTTAGTAAGTTATCAGACTTTGATTTGCAGCGTTTTGATGAGAAGTATATTAAAGTTTTGTTGTTTGCTTATTTACTTTTGAACGGTATTTATATTCCGATGAGTGAATTTGAAACGGTTCCCGGACGTGCGGATATTTTTTTGCAACGTAATCCGAACTTCCCGCAAGTTCAGTACGAATGGGTTTTGGAGTTGAAATATTGCAAGACCGATGCCAAAAAATCAGAGATTGATCAAAAACGTCAAAAAGGCTTGGAACAATTAAAACAATATATTCATTCTTCCCGATTAAAAGATCGTTCCAACTTAAAATCAGCGTTACTGCTTTTTATCGGAAAAGATAAATATGAAATTGTAACGTAATAAATTATTCCCTTGAAAGATTTTCTTCCTTACATACCGGCGTTTGGAGCCATGTTTATATTGATGGTTCTTTCCGCTTTTTTTTCCTGTTCTGAAGCGGCTTTTTTTTCGTTGAGTCAGACAGACCGTTCAATGTTGAAGCCTGGCGGTTCTGTTGCTCGGTTGGCTCTGCGGCTTTTGGAAAATTCGGAACAACTTCTTAATTCGATTTTGTTGGGCAATCTTTCGGTCAATCTTTTAACGTTTACCATTTCGTCAATTGTTACATTTAAGTTGCAATATCAAGGGCGTTCGGATTTGGCTGGTTTCACCGTGATTGCTTCACTTCTGGCGGTGATTCTATTTTGCGAAGTGTTACCGAAAAATGTTGGTGTTTTGGCGCCGCGGTTTTTTGTTCTTCTGTGGTCTGTTCCGCTTTCGCTTGTGGTTCGGTTTTTTCAACCGATTCTTCCGATACTTCAGATGACCAACATTCTCTCACGGCGTTTATTTTGTCCGCATTTTTCTGTTGAACCTTATCTTCGGATTGGTGATTTGGAACGGGCGGTTGAAATGTCGGGAGAAGACGCAACTCTTCTCAAACGGGAACAACGTGTATTACAAAATATTGTTTCGATTTCTGATATTCGTACGGAAGAATTGATGCGTCCGCGATCATTGCTCAAAACATTCCATCCGCCGGTTTCATTCGACCAGATCATGGAATCGCTTCAAGGTAAACTGCCTCGAAGCGGTTATTGTTTATTGACGGAACCGGATTCTGATGAGGTAGCATTGGCGTTAAGTTTTACGCGGTTTTCGGTTTTGGTAACAGATTCTGATTGGGAAAATCAATTTGAACCGATTATTTATGTTCCTTGGTCATCCTCCGTGGCGGAGGTTTTTGACCGGCTTCAGCGTGAAAACCGAAATGTCGCGGTTGTTGTGAATGAATTTGGCGAAACGATTGGTATTTTAACGTTGGACGACATTATTGAAACAATTTTTACACGGGAACAAGGCCGCAGCCGGCGTTTACTGAATCAGATTGAATTAAAACGAATTGCTCCTGAGTGTTGGCAACTCAACGGTTTAACGAGTCTTCGTCGGCTTCAACGTAAGTTTGGAGTTTCGTTTGCCGGTTATTCTAGTTTGACGGTTGGCGGTTTGATTCGTGAGATGTTGGAACGTCTCCCGAAAACCGGCGACATCTGCCGTGTTGACTCTTTGGAATTTCACGTGATGGAAGTTTCCGAAGACAATGATTTGACGGTTCACATGATCACGAAAGATGTACGGTAATTGTAATATTCAATTAGCGTATTATATCAGTTTATATCAGTGGAATTTTTGTTAAAAGATAAAACCTCATGTAAGCGACCGTAGGTGAAAGCCCTTCGGCGAAACATTAAACATTGCCTACCTTTGAATTATTGCTTTTTCGGTGGTTCACACAAAAATTCCACTGATATATTACTATTTTTTTTTATTTTAGAGAGACCCTACCGTTTCTGATTCGAGATAGGGTTGTTCTGGGGTATTTTCTGGAACTTCATTTTTTCCGAAAACGGCAGTACTAATTCTTTGGCTGTTTGGTGAAGCAGACGAAGCAATCATTTCACGTACCGCACTTTCGATAATACTTTTTGATTTTTGGGCAGAATGTTGGGTAAAATATTTTCCTAAAATTTCCGGTTTTAAAATACCCAATTTTTTGATTTGTCTGTCACGGAATTGCCCAACAATTTTGCTGAAATGTTCCGGTTGCCGAGCCGCAACCAAAAACGCTTGAGCCTCTTTATTTTCCGGTTCACGACGGTTCCATTCCTCCAGAATGATTACCGCTTCGTTGAATCGTGTTAATGCAAGCAACCCCAGTGAATACCATCGCAAACAAAGTATATCACGACAACCTTCCCAATAAGCTAGTTCCAAAGGCAAGATTGCTTTTTCCCAATTTCCAGAAGAAGCCCGGCAAGCACCTGTAATGACTTCCCGTATAAGATCAAGTTCGGTTCCGCCCCAGATTGTTGCAGCAAAATTTCGCCCCTTGGATTCTTGCAACTCAGCAATGTACAAGTCAAGTAAATGCCGGTTAAACTCTGTACGGTCAGCAATTAGTTCCAAGTTTGATTCCAAAACCTGAATAGCTTTATGTCCTTCGCCCCGCAAACGGTGAAGTAATGCAAGACTCGTAACCGCCATTTCACGAATCCGCAAACGATGCCAAATATCAAGAGTCGTTTGTCCGTAACGAATTGCAGTTTCAAAAGTTCGTACCGCTAAATCAAGTTTTCCTTGCTGTTGGAGGAGTGATCCCATAAATGTTAAAAGTTGCATGTCAACAGGGAAATGATCAAGACCCGCCAATAATATTTTGGTCATCTCCAGGTCCGAAATCGGTAAAAATGCAAACGTTTCCCAAACACCATAATAAGCTTTTAATCGAAGATCGTTTCGGGTGGTTTGCTCGATCAATTGAAGAAAATCATGTCTGGCACAGGCGTAATCCTTCAATATTAATTGGGCTTCAGCACGAACAAGCAAGGATTCATTGGTGATTGAAATTTTTTGTTTTTCTAATTGTTCAAGAACTTGCAGATTTCGGGTTGCCCATTGTTTTTGCCGGACAGAATCCCGTTGTCGTGAAGGCAGCAGAAAACGTCCCGGCGCCGCATTTAAGCGAATCATTAGATCGGTTGCCGATGGAAGGAGGGAAGAACAAACCTGACCCTGAAAACGTAAACCCTTTCGAAGAGGAATTAATCGCGGCTCAATGGTTTCTTCATCCAAATCATGCCGAATTCCGTCCAACCGGTGAAGACGGTACAACACCATAACATATAAAAAATGACGTTCAAGTTCATTTGCTAGGAACAACCGAAATTCTTCCAATGTTGTTTCATCAAAACATTCTCCAGCATTTATTAGAAGGAGCCAATGAACATTATTTTGTGATTCTGCGAGTTCGATCAACTCATTACGCAACGCCGCTTCGTCATTACAACTTCGGGCTTTGCAATAGGTAATATTAACATCCTTAACATCAAACGGTTCAATAAGATTGGTGTCAAGATTGCCGCCGGATTCTGTACTAAGAACAAACACAAAATCCGAAAATGGACAAACACTTCGGAGTGTATCTTGTAGTCCTTCAAAACCATCCTCCACAATAATTCCAATAGCAATTTGATTTTGGCTCATGGATTTTCTGACAATATTTTCTGGAAAATAATTGATTGGAGTTTTGCATCTCCACAATTTTATTTTTTATTTACATTACAGGAATTTCTAAAAATCTTGTTTTTTAGAAGTTCTTTGACGGGCGAACGCAGACACTTAACAGTTTGTATCGGCAAAAAATTCATTGTTAATCGACGTTTTTTCGTTTGTTTCGTATTCTCAAAAAATAATCCCTAGTGTTTCCAGACTGATTGTTAATTTAGGTAAACAAAAGGTAGGCAACCTTTTACTGAAGGGCTTTGGTCACACCTGTTAGGTTTGTTATTGTGTTGTACGCTGTTGGTTTTCCATTTCCGTTCGTCAACAAGGGCAAGTCAACAAGTACCACCGACTTGCCGATAGTTTGGGACAGACAATTTTAAATCATTCCTTTCGTCAGTTTGTAGGAAAAACTTGAGAAATAAAAACCATGTTTAGCAAAAATATTTTTTGATAAAAATTTTATTTTTTACCAATCTTTTCCTAATTTTTTTCGATTTCAATGTAAAATGGTTGTATGAATAGAAGTGATAAATATTGGATAGAACAGATTTTTGATCTTTGACAATTAGGTGATAAACTATAATTATAGTGATAATAGAGGACTCTTTGTCTCGTTAAAATCGTTATAATACGTAAAAAGTCGGTCTAACCGAACATAACCTACATTATCGGACGTAACAGAATCAGTCAAATCACTATTAAAAACGGCACCGAACAAGAATTCTATTTCACTTTCGACGGTCACGGAAGCACCAGAGTTTTAACAGATATTGCTGGCGCAATCGTCGAATTATATTCTTTTGACGCTTATGGTAACGCAATTGGTTTCGACCCATCTGTTGCGCTAACTGAATTCCTGTACAGCGGCGAACAATTTGATTCTAAAATCGGACAACAATATTTACGTGCAAGATATTATGATCCGGCTACAGGACGTTTTAATATACCATTCTTACTTCATAATTCGTCTTGACGTTTATTTTATGAATAGTTATTATTTGTGAGTTGTTTTTAATTCGTCAACAACAATTTAATTATGAGTTACAATCTCCATCAAAAAACAAATTCAGGAACTTAAAACGCAGTATTACAAGAATCGCGGTCATCATTTTGTGGATCGTATTCGTGTAGTGATTGCGCTTGCTCTCGGCTATCAAGTTTCTGATCTTGCTTTAATTTTTATGCTTGACGGTGATACGATACGTCATTATTTTCGCTTGTATAAAGAAGGCGGTATCAATGGTCTTTTGGAAATTCACTACAAGGGTCACCCCTCTTATTTGCCAGACGAGCAGAAGGAAGAATTGAAGGAACATCTCCGTCAAAATATTTATC
>JAITIZ010000003.1 GCA_031279215.1 Planctomycetaceae bacterium | reverse complement strand
TAATTTTTTTAACACGAAACACACGAAATTACACGAAATACACGTAATATATCAGCGGAATTTTTGTTTTTTCGCTCTTAACCCCGCTAGGGGCGAGAGAGTCGTTGATAGTTGATAGTGGATAGTGGATAGTGGATAGTGTCGCAAGCGGATTACTACCTAAACGGCAATAATTCCGCTTGCGACACTCTCCACTATCAACTATCCGCTATCAACTACTAATTGCCCTTGCAGGGCTTTGGGAAAATGGAGGTGTTCCTACTCCGGCGGTTGCGCTTCGCTTCACCGCCGGTTATGCATTTCACACCCCTAGCGGGGTTAAGAGCGAAAAACAAAAATTCTACTGATATATTACAGGATTTTTTATTTTTTACGGAAGTTCGACGCTGAAACGGTTCATTTTTGGGGGAAGTGTTATTGACATTGCCGATTATTTTCATTATCTTTCAATCCTCTTATCTTTACTGTAAAATACCAAAAGATTCTGGATTTTTTATGGCAACTTCTAAAAACCGTATTAGAAAATTTGTAATATAATCAGTGGAATTATTGTTTAATTGTTTGTTGGAAATTTCCTCTTTTTTTATAAATATCAATGATTAAAAAACTGTCAATCGTATATATTGTTCCTTCACGATATGATGATGATGGATATGTTCAACGTTGGATTAAAGGTGTCGTGCCTTCTAATTCGCTTGCGGTTCTTAAAAGTCTCACAAACGAAATAATCACAACCCAACCGTTTCCTCATATCAAAATTTCTTTAGAATCCTACGACGATAATATTCAACGAATTCCCTTTGAAAAACTCGCTGCCCGAAATCGTGATTCTGAAACTCGTGTTGTTGTTGGTATTGTCGGAGTTCAATCGAATCAGTTTCCCCGTGCATCCGATATTGCTCTTCGGTTTCGGAATCTTGGTATTGATGTGATGATTGGCGGTTTTCATGTTACAGGTATTCTCGCCTTGTTTGAAACCCCCTCGCCCGAATTACAACACATCATCAATCACGGAGTTAGTCTTATCGCCGGTGAAGCGGAAACTCCCGGTGTTATGGAAAATGTTTTTGGTGACGCTATTGCGGGAACCTTGAAACCCATTTACCGCTTTCCCAAAGCACCCGATCTGTCAAAATCTCCGCCCCCACAAGCTGACCCCAATTATATCGATCACTTCGGCGCAAAATGGGCAACAATCGATTCGTCACGCGGTTGCCCCTACGGTTGCACTTTTTGTACCGTTATCAATATTCAAGGACGTAAAATGCGCTGCCGATCTTCCGAAGCCGTTCTCGCCACTGTTCGGAATAATCACGCAAAAGGAGTTAAAAACTTCTTTTTTACCGACGATAACTTCGCCCGAAGTGCCCATTGGGAAGCGATTTTCGATGGTCTCGCTGAAATGGCTGACGAAGGGAACCCCGTCAACTTCATGATGCAAATCGATACCCAAGCCAGTAAAATCCCCAACTTCGTCAATAAAGCCAAACGTGCAGGTTGCCGAATGGTTTTTATCGGTATGGAAAGCGTTAATCCCGAAAATATCGCCGCCGCAGGGAAAACACAAAATCATGTCGATCAATACCGCAATATGGTTCAATGTTGGCAAGTCATCGGTATTATCGTTCATGTCGGCTATATTATCGGGTTCCCAAACGATACATTAGAATCCGTCCGACGTGATGTTATTTTCCTCCGTGATCATGTCGGTGTTGATTTGGCATCGTTTTTCATGATGACACCATTGCCCGGTTCCGTCGATCATCTCGAAATGGTTAAACGTAAAGCACCCATTGATCCCGATTTGAATAAATACGATTCGTTTCACGAAACATTTCCACACCCCAAAATGAAACCCGGTGAATGGAAAACCGCCGCACTACTCGCCTACAGCGAATTTTACACAAAAGAACATTGTACCAATATTTTACGCCGTTTACCCAAAGAACATTACTGGTTGATGTTCTGGAATCTGATCTGGTATCGGTATTCCGGCGTGTTTTCTGGAACTCACCCAATGATGACCGGCTTTTTCCGCCAAAAAGATCGTTTAGATCGGCGGCCCGGTATGCCGACCGAAAATATTTTCCGTTTCGGTTGGCGTTGGCTCAAAGATTTCGTACTTGACAGCAGTTCTTATATTAAATTGTTTTTTGAGTTTCAAGAAATTTGGTTTTTGACGCGAAATTACATTCCCGGTCAGGAACCGGAAACAGAAGTCATTGCCAATCAAGAAGTCATCGGACAAGAAATCATCGGATTACCCAAAGTTGCCCTACCGCGCCGCTTTGCCCAACTTCGGTATTGGTCTCCGTTGGCACAACTAAAACTACGATGGAATACACTACAACAACGTGTTGCGGAATATAATTGGAGCGGACGGTATGACGATGCAGTACAGGAAATTCGCAATACACTCTCCATAACCGCCAATCGACTCCGAAGTATCAGCCGAACTTTAGCATCAACAATGAATCCAAGTGAAAAACGTAAAGCCCATGATCTGGAAACTCTTGTCAACGAAATTGAAAATTGCCTCACCGAACTAGAAAAAAATCCGGCAGACTCATCACTTCTTTACAAAACAGATCAATTTGTTCGTGAAAAATTACTCGCTCGATATGAAGAACTTTCCTGTGGTTGTGTTCGGCTGCGAAGACGTGTCAACCTTTGGCGGGAAAATGCCCTAGATAACTTAAAACGCCGACGGTTTGGGCGTTGTGCCGTTATTTTAATGCAACGCCCTTGGTTAGTCATTGCTGAACTGTATCTTTCCTGCCGGTTTTCCATCGCAGCCTTTCGGAAAGAACTCTAACCTTTTATCAATAACGTCCACAGATGTTCACTGATGTTCACTGATTTTCAGTCCGCAATTACATAAATTTTCAGTCCGCAAATTACGCAGATTTTCACAGATTTTTTGTAATATTTTTGTGAAATTTGCGTTTTTTGATATAAACTTTTTTGTATGTTTAGTTGTTTTTGATGGTTTCGTATTCCAAACAATACCTTAACATGAGAAAATTTAATATTGCCGGACCGTGTAACATAAAGGAACATTACATGATCAAAGCCTCAACGCGTTTACAAGGAGTTGAAGATTTGATCGATGATAAAGAATATTTCGTTATTCACGCTGCACGTCAAAGCGGAAAAACAACCTATATTCAAGATTTATCGCAACGGCTTAATGCCGAAGGAAAATATTATGCACTTTACTGTTCGTTGGAAAATGCCCAAATTCTTGTTGATCCAGAAAAAGGAATACCGGCAATTGTAAAATATATCAGAACCAGACTTATTACTACAAATATCCCAAACAAGTCAGAATTTGCTAAAGAGGTAGATTTTGGTAATTTCAGCGGAGTTCTGGAAGAGTCTCTTATGCAGTTTTGTAAGTTGTTAGACAAACCGCTTGTCATATTCTTTGATGAGGCAGATTGTTTAAGCGAAGGGACATTGATTTCTTTTTTGCGTCAATTACGTAACGGCTACAATAATCGAGCGGTAACACCGTTTGTTCACTCAATAGCCTTGGTTGGTATGCGTAATATTCGTGATTACAAAACAAAAATTCGTCCTGACAGCGAATCGCTCGGTACTACGAGTCCGTTTAATATTATTACAGAATCATTGACGCTAAACAATTTTACCAAAAATGAAATTATTCAACTGTATCAACAACATACCGACGACACCGGACAACAATTTGAACCGGACGCAATTGAATTAGTATGGGAACAGACACAAGGTCAACCTTGGCTCGTCAATGCCATTGCCCGTGAAGTTATTGTCAAAAAATTACAAAAAGATTACACTCGTTCAGTTACAATTGAATT
>JAITIZ010000547.1 GCA_031279215.1 Planctomycetaceae bacterium | reverse complement strand
GTTTTTATCAAGAGTTAATACAATATGCCAGTTGTCGTGTACGAAAAATTCGGAACCTTTTGAAGTTGAACGTTTCACTAGACGATTTTTGTAATCGTAAACATATTCGACCGTTTCTTGCGGCGTTTCAACTTTAACAAGACGATTACGGTGATCCCAATAATATTTTGTTGAACCTTTGGAAATTCTGTTTCCTTCGCCGTTGTATTCAAAGTTTAACATGATTTTCTTTCAAGTGAATTTAATTGATTTTACCAGCCGGATTATCATTGATCAATCTGCGGTCATTGTATGCGCAAAACACAATTTCTGAACAATTTTGGCGTTTTTTTGAATATTGTAGAAACGATAATCCGTTCCATTGCTTGTTAGATTTCTTAAAAATTGTCCCAAATTCTATTATCGTATCGGTAATTTTAGGCTATTTCAAAGTTCCTGGACAAGCGAACCAACACTGTTACTCCTTGAATATAATATTACTGAAAAATTTAAGCCATATCAAATTTATCGAAAAAGTACGCCTAAAACGTCTCTCGAACAAACACTATCACTACAAATGATCTTTTTTATATCATTAGGTGATATACATACGAATATTTCATATTTTTCGTAAACAACAATTTGTTCATAAACTTTTACTCTTTTTTCACCTTTGATACCGATTCGCAAACAGAAGAAACCGAATTTATCATTAAGTTCATATCTACATGTAGTCAATACGCCTTTGTATTCAGTAAATTGATCACATCTATAAACAACTTCTTTGCCAATACAACTTCTCAGATTAGCTATATCTGTAAAAAGTTCAAAATAAATCAATTTGAAACAGGTAAAACATATATTAATAATCAGAATCAATATAACCAATTTCAATATATTCTTTTTAATTTTAATATGTCTTTTTTTCATCATATTCTTCTTTAATCTCTAAACCTATGAAAATTAGTATCATAACTTCATTTTTTAAAAACAAGCTATGTATGTCAATAGATGAACAAAAAATACGAAAATCATTGAAATTTAAGTATAAAACAAATATTTGAAACTTTTTTATATGTTTAATGACTAATTAGGCATAACATATTCCCATGATTCTGAATAATCTGGATAGTAATCATCCCAATCATTATCTTCATACTCTGCATTATAGAAAGAAGTAACATTAAGTACCCAAACATTATATTGATTTTTTTCACAATAAGCTGTTATTTCCCATGAAAAAATCCATATTATTTCATCATCGAAAACCAATTCAAACAAGCCACCAGTCAGTGTTCCAACGAGTATACCAATTGGGACAAAAACAGCATCTATACCCGCATAGGGAGGAGTTGCCGCAATCACTGCTCCCACAGTACCGCCAGCATTAAAACCTACACTCCAACCAGGCATATCGCCTTCCTCCGCACCACCTCCCCATGTAATTTTTTTACTATAATTTGAGTTTTGCCCAGGTCGTGCGAAATCTATGATGTTAGGTCCTACTACGCTTGAAGTGTCCAGATTGTTTTTAATGACAGTGGGACCATTCGTATCACGTATCAATACCTGTGGTCCACATGTGCACTCCAATGTAATATCAAAACTTATGTGAACAGTATCTGTAGTAGGAAATGGCCAATTCCAGTTTTTAATGTATGCATGGTATTCAAGCTTTTTTGCAAGATGACCAAAAGGGTCTAAATAAATAAGTAGTAGATTTTTTACATATCTATATAAATTAAAATCTCCACCGAGAAATCGAATAGGATCCTCCGAAATCCATCTTCCCACTTTTGCATCATACCAACGGTTGATATTCCACTGTAAGCCAGTTACCTCATCAGTCATTTTTCCCGTGTATTTGAAAACACAATCGGTATTACCGGTTTTTGAGAGTAATTGCCCGAAAGCGTTGTATTCAAAGTTTAACATAATTTTCTTTCGAGTGAATTTAATTTATCTTGCCAACCTGATTCTTAATGATCAATTTGTGATCATGGTATGCGCAAAATGTAATTTCTGAACAAATTTGTCACTTTTTTGATATTATAGAAGCGATAATTCACTTCATTTCTTACAGCATTTCATAACAATCGACCCCTATTCTAGTATCGTACCCTTATTTTTCAACCATTCCAAAGTCCCCTGATAAACGCAACGTTTCAATGGTTCTGGACTAACGCACTTTCACTCAATATTCGTTTCTGATAATTTTAAGGTACTTCATAGCTATATGTAGTTTTATTGTCTTGAATTATGCGCATATGTTTTAATGTTTTTTTATTCGTAAAAATGTTCTTACTAAAATTCTCATAGTTACATTCGGTCAATTGTATTGAAATAAGATTTGTTAAAGTTGCTAATGAGTCTATATCATTCCATGATATATTTAAATGCGACAATTGAACATAACGTAGACTATCCAGGAAATTGATGTTGACAAAAGAACCATCTTCAAGCATACCACCGAACAACTGTAGTTGTGAAATTTTTAGATTACAAGAGAAAATTTCATGCCAAGTTCTTTTGCTAAAATCCATTCCCCAAAAATAAAGGGAATCAACTTTCTCAAGACAGTTGAAGATATCTACCAGATTCGCTTTTATTTCACTCCTGGAAAGTATAAATACAGAATGATCGGAATTAAAATTGATTTTTTGGGGAAAAGATACAATCTCACATTTATCAAAAAACAAAGTGTGAACATTGGAAATATTTGCTATTTCTGACGCAATGTCAGAATTAATCCTATAACCCCGAAATCCAATTGAAAGGGGAGTAGTCAATTGAGCAATTATTTTTATTTTTTGAGACAGGGATTCTTGTAAAACAATATTATCGTAATTTTTAATATTATGTTTTTTCAAAGAATCTGAATTAGTTTTAGGGTATGGCAAACCAAAATCTATAGAGATGATTTCTATAGATTCAACACCTATTGATTCTAGTTGAATCAGACCAACAGAATTGACTCTTTTGTTTTGATATATAATTTTTTCTTTCATCAAAAGTGATTCATCCGTAGAACGATTAGTATCATGTGCTGTACCGGTTCGAATATCAATTTCACCGTCATCTTCATTTTGTTTTTGATAGGTTTGTGCTATACACAAAATGAAAATTGCAAAACAAAAAAAACAAAAGATCGTAATTACTTTATTAATTCTAAAATATTTTTTCATGAGGAATCCCTTTTTAGTTTGTAGAAATCGAACTTCACTTCTAACGAATATCTGTTTCGTTAGATTAACAAAATATCCCAAAATCCTAACATCATTCACAATAAAAAGCATTTAAATCACTCCCAAGCACCCCACGCACCCATAATAGTTCCTGATGGTGCCGTACCGCATCGGGTATTAGCATCTGCTTGGTCATCTGGATGAATACCGCACACTATTCCTACTCCGACACCAATAGGAGTACCAATTGTAATAGATATTTCATATGCCATAACAAAAGCCTCTGGAGCAATGGATTTTTGCCAAATTCTATTTCTCGTTCGAGTTTGAGTGTCTGACCAAGAATTAATATAAAATCCACACAAAGTACGCGTACATGTCCGTATTCTTGTTTCAGCTTCCACTTCATTACATATTAGGTCTGTAACTGGAGAAACGCTTATTGGGCTTGGGTTTGTTGTAACAGTACTACTGGCGCGAAAGGCATAAGCCGTAGTGTTTGTTGTGGAAGTTGTTGTATAGGGAGTGCATGTTACTAATAATCCATTTTTGTCAAAGAAAAGTAAAGGTGAATTCAATACATATCTATACAAACTTACATCTCGGCTTTTAAACCCAATCGGATCTATAGAAATCCATCTTCCAACCTTTGCGTCATACCAACGATTTATGTTCCACTGTAAATCAGTTATGTCATCGGTCATTTTTCCGGTGTATTTGAAAACACAATCGGTATTGCCGGTTTTTGAAAGTAATTGTCCGAAAGCATTATATTCGAAATGAGCGGCAACTCCGTTACCAATTAAATCCCGTACGGTACCAAGATGATCACACAAAGTATAAGCAGAATTTTGTGCAATTAATTCATCTTGTTTTGCTCCCCACAAGAATTTATTTGTTACTGAACCGTTTTTATCAAGAGTTAATACAATCTGCCAATTGTCGTGTACAAAATATTCAGAATTTTTTGACGTTG
>JAITIZ010000519.1 GCA_031279215.1 Planctomycetaceae bacterium | reverse complement strand
AGCAGGCTTGTTTTTTCGTTTTCGTTTGTACTAAATAAATCTAATTTATTTCTCATGATTATCAAGTATCAATCTGCGGTCATGGTATGCGCAAAACTCAATTTCTGAACAATTTTGTCATTTTTTTTGCATATTATCGAAACAACAATTTATTTCATTTCTTATTACATTTCCTAAAAATTGTCCTAAATTCTTTTATCGTACCGGTAATTTTAAGTCATTTCTAATTTACTGGACAAACGCAGCACAGTTGATAGTTAACACATCGCCGAAATTTCTATGGCAATTCGCAATGATATCCAAGCAAATATGAACCATATAGACTGTATCATAACGTATATATAATATAATCCTCGCCCATAAAACAACCCTATCACATTTGTTATAAACGCACATATAATCCACAAATATCCCAAGACTGCAATGATGTCAGTAACTGTGTTGTAGCTAGTATTCATTGCATACATCGAAATACAGGTTAAAAGAAAAAACAAAATTGAACAAAATTTTAAAATAACATTTTTGTGTTCTGATATATATAACCCAAACACTCCAATTGCGGAAACGCATATAAATGAAAAACACATATTATTATGTGCTGTATTCATAGCATTCCCGCCATTCATTCTTTGGTAATATATTAATCCCAACAAACATACCATATAAATTATGGTAAAAATAAACAGAAACAATAATTGTTGTTTTCGGCTGAACCATTTATTTTGTACGTATTCAGACATTTTGACACTTATTATAAAAAACAATATTACTATGCCCAATTTCCCTAATTTGGCGTTGAGACTTATTCACAATCAGATGTTTTGGGATTAACTTGTGGACGAACATTCAGATATGCATTTGAAAAACACCCCCATCCACCATCAAGAAATGTTGCCCAGTCTGCCGGATTCATATCCTCTCTTTTATGTGCACTATAATAAAATGCTCCTTGTAATGTCCATGATGCTGCCGACCAATCCGCAGACCCTTGCCCACTTCCCGATGTTATCAAATCACCATTCGAATCGTAGCAACATTGATTGGCATGTCCCTGTTCGTTTGGATGAGACCGCATACAATTTGTAGCTCCAATATGGTAATGACTATCAGGTGGTCCTGGTTCTCCCCATTGCTTTGGGTCGCGTTCACATAATTTACATGGACACGCTGGTAAAAAAAACGTCCATGTAATATTTTTGTTCTTGTTATACCAATCATTAAATTTCTTTTTATATTCATTGCATTGATTTATGCAGTTTTGTTGAGGATTACCCGCAGTATAAATTGTTGTACCAGATATCGTTGGTAGATTTTTGCAACGTTCAACACAATCAACATCGCAACTATGGTTTGGAGCGATTATAGGTTTATGTCGTCTCAATCCCATTGGATCAATTTTCGTTTCTGACATATTAAAAACATAACGATAAAAATTCACGTCTCCGCTATTATACTCAATTGGATCCCGATTAATAAATCTTCCGAACATGACCTCATAATACCGTTCTCGATACAGTATCAATTTTGTCTCAATATCTAACACTTGACCGGTAAATGTACGGTTCCAGTTAAATTCCGAACCTGTTTTTGCCGTAAAATCTTCATCAAAAATATTCCGTTTTCCGAAAGCGTTGTAATTGTAACGTTCCTGAATATCACCAGTTGCATCGCAAATTGCGATGACATTCCAATTCGGATCAGCAAGAGAATATAATCGTTCTTCGTCTTTTTCACGTAATACTAAATCGTCAATATATCGTAATCCCCAAACGTAACTTGTTACCTGATTATTCGTAATTGATTCAATTTCTTGCCACTTTTCATTGAAAAACGATTTTGTTTCAACATTATTTACTGTTTTTTTAATTCGTTGGTTCAAACCATTGTATTCATAAGTTGCGATTAAATTATCGTTTGAATCTCGAATTTCAACTAAACGGTTCCAAGCATCGTATTTTCCTTTCAAGCCTGGCATTAACACCATATTACCATTTGCGTCGTGATTTGCAATACCCTGTAATTCATTTCATTGCTTGTAGCATTTCTTAAAAAATATCCCAAATTCTGTTATCGTACCGGTAATTTTAAATCATTTCAAATCTTTCGGACAAGCGCACGCAGTCATATTTAATTTATCGGACTAGCGCACGGATTTACTGTGTGAATATAAAAGGTGCCCATTCTCTATGATATAAACAAAATTTAAATGAGACATTTTTTCAAAAATTGGCTTTTCAATGTCTCCTAAATTTCCTAAATCGCAATCAATAATTTGAATATTCGATAATTTAAGTAAATCTAAAAGTGTATTAATATTGTTTTGAGAAATTGGAGAATGAGAAATTTTAATATCAGTTAAATTAGGAAAAGATATATTATTAATATTCTCACACAAAAATTGGCAAGACAAAATTTCTATACCTTTGATTTTTAATCCCGAAGAAAGAATTACCAAAAAGTCGGTTTTGGTCATTTCGTTTCCATATAAATTTAATACTGTAAGATTATCTATCGTATTAAATAAGTTAATACAGGGAACTTCAAATTTACATTTTGCTAAAGTTAGAACAAAAGAGCGATTTGAGGATTTTACTTTATTTAAGGAACAATCAGAGACAAAGCAGCATTTGTAAAAAAACAGGTGACAAATTTCTGGAACACTTTCGAGTGCTTCTACAATTCTTTTATCAACAGTGTAATCGCAAAAATATAATTGAAAAGGTTTTTTTATCTTGGATAAAACGTGTATCTGCTCGATAAGATGTTCTGAAGAACTATAATTTATTACATTATCTTTTATATCTAATCTATTGTGTGATAGATTCGAGAATTGAATTACGATGGATGAAAACTTAGGAGGTGTACTAATATCAGATTGAATAAGAGGACAAATAAATTCACGATAGGAAAAAGTAATCGTTGTAGCATCTAACAAAGGTTCACTTTGACGATTATTATGTTTTTTAAAGAGGATAAGTATTAAAATTCCCAGCAAAGTTACTAAAATAATTATCACTATTTTTACATGTCGATTATTCATCGGAATTTTGTGGTTAGTATTTTTGTGATTCAGAATTTATCTGAAAGTTTATAAAGAAATTTTATTGGAAAATCAAAGTGTTCTATTTTAAAGGATGATGATGTTAATTTGATAACACAGCATTTTCAATAAACACGGCAATTTTTAAATTTTAGTTTCCAAACAGACATCCAAATTATGGTGCTGCGCCTATACATTCCTGTTCTGCATCACTTTGATCGTTAGGATGTATTACTACTGTACCGCCTATTCCTATTCCAATTGGAGCCCCATGTGTTACAGCAATTGTTCCGCCCAATAAATAATGGGTTCCAAGATTAACTGTCCATGAATCATGAGAAACATATACTTCTCTTGTGTATGTTGTAAACCAATTACTAATACACGAATAATAAGCACATGTACGAGATTCTTCTGCATATCTTGTACGTTCACAATACAAGTTATAGATGGGCGCAAAACCTATCGGAGCTGGATTGGTTGTAACTGTAGGACCAATATTAAAACCAGATACTGTCATCTCTGTTCGAATTGCTCCAGTTCTTGTCCAGGGTGTACAACTCCAGAAAACAAACAATCCCAACATATCCTGCTTGTTTACTGGAGAATTAACCACATACTTCAATAAATTTTTATCACTTCCATTATAACCGATTGGATCCTTTTGTATAAATCTCCCCAACTCCATATGATAATACCGATTCCTAAACAACATCAATCCTGTTTCGTTATCCCCTACTTGTCCAGTAAACGCTCTATTCCAGTTAAATGCCGTTTCTGTTTTTGCGGTAAAATTAACATCGAAAACATTCCTTTTTCCAAATGCGTCATAAGTATAACGTTCTTGAACAACACCATTATTGCTACAAATCGCTACTACATTCCAATTTGGATCGGCTAGAGAATACAATCGTTCTTCGCCTTTTTCACGTAATACTAAATCATC
>JAITIZ010000511.1 GCA_031279215.1 Planctomycetaceae bacterium | reverse complement strand
ACAACAGGAATTATTCCGGGCGATGGCGGTGTTCAACCGCCTTATCCGGCAGTGTTGAACAAAGACGGTGCTGGAATAATGACGCTTCATGGCGACGGACAATGGGGACGTTATAATGCTGGTGAACTCAAGATTCATCAAGGAACTGTCCAATTTGCGAGAGCAGGTAACTTGACTTCGGGAGACATTACTATTGGTGATGATCCTAACTCTTATAAAGATATTGAACAGGTTGTTGATGCCAAGGGTCAAAGAATATATGAAGCGGTGCTGAAGTTGGAAGATAATTGTACCGTTGGTATCGGAAACCGGATCATCCTCAACACTCCGACATTAAGTGGTTATACATCTGATTCGGGAAGTTCTATCAACGTTGGCAATAATTCCGTTTTAACGCTTTCCAGTCCTGTTATTCATGGCACTGCTGTAACGGAATCAGATTTGAACAAAACCGGCAAAGGTGAATTGATTCTCAAAGGATCACAAAACGCTTATGGAGGTTGGGCAAATGTTTATGAGGGAACGCTTTCAACAGTCACTCTCAATAATCTGACTGCAACAAAAGGTGTCGATTTGGTGAACGTAGGGACATCGTTTGACATGAGTGCTGAAGGGGCAAACCAAACGCTAAAAGGATTGCGCGGAGGAACAAATAATATTGATGCACAAATTCCTGTTGAAGAATGGACGCGAAAGTTTTTAATTGGTTCTAACACTTTGACTCTCGATCTGGTTACTTTCAAATCCGAAGATAAAAACAATACAAGTACACTTTATGGTCATATTGTTGGTAATGGTACAATAATTAAAACAGGTCTTGTGAATTCGACATTTGCTTCTGGTTTTACAGGTTTTAACGGAACCTTTGATATTCAGGCAGGAACGTTACAAACCTTAACTGATACATCATTGGTCGGTATTAAAGGCAAAACGGGAACTTACCTTGACATTCGCGATAACCAGTTGACTATTGATATTGGTTCGAATCAACAGTATGACGGTACAATTATTAGTTCCTATCCGGATCCGGTGTTGCCTTATACGAAAAATACAATTCGACCAAGTATTATCAAAGATGGAGCGGGAACATTGACCACTTCGTTCTATGACCGGAATATTGGTTCTGGTCAGGTTCAATCGTTTCAAGGTAATTTAACAATCAAAGAAGGAAATATCGTTTCCAATTCCGATTTCCACATGGAAGGCGGCGGTAATCTGACATTTTATGTTAATCCTGATTTGCTTGGTTCAGTAAGTCCGCTTGTTTTGGATGTGAGCAAACACAGTGCGATTTTCACACCAGGCGGAACAACCGGAAAAGAACTTTCAACAGTTCACGCCTACGCCGGTGATAACACAACCGGTTGGACAACATCAAGCGGAACTTTAACGGTTGCTAAAATTCTCGGAAACGATAAATCCGATTACACCGGATTAAAAGCCGCTGAAACCGATTCTTTGTATTACACATTAGGGTTACAAGATATTTACGGAACCAATCGGCATGATTTGTACGTCAATCTCAATGTAACCGGTTTTGCCGGTGTCGGAAATACATACAACACACAAGCCGCCGGAAAATTTCTGGATGATGCCCGTGTTACCGATTTAACGAATACCGGTCTTGCTCCTTTGATTCAGGAATTGTGGGCGTTTGGAAGCAATGTAACCGATCTATCCTCCGCTTCGGTAAACTCCGCTCAAACATTATCACGGGCAGAACGGCTTACTGCTGTTCAGGGATTGTTGCAACAAATTGCTCCCGATACGATTGCCAACGGGATGTTTATGGGACTTGATCAACCTTGGCGTGTTGCATTTGACCGGTTAAACCTTGACAGTCAAATGGTTTATGTTACACCGCCCCAATTACCGGCTCAACAATATCGCGGTCAAGTTCTTGCCAATATGCGGAATCTTTGGTTTACGCCGACAGTTCAAACAGTTTCGGCACGGTCAGACGGAAACGCACGAAGATTCGGAATTGACCGCCCCGGTTACAAAATCGGATTCGATAAACGGGTTGCTCAAAATACTTCGGTTGGTTTTGAAGTGGGTTATTCTGCTCCGAAATTACATGAAAACGATGACCGTATTGAAGGTTCGGACTTCCAGTTCGGTCTTTATGGCGGTTCGATGGTTGGTAATTACATTGAGTTGAAAGGCTTTATCGGTTTTGGACATCAAAACTTCAAATCAAACCGAAATGTCTATGTCAATCTTCCCGGTTATCCCTCGCAATCGTTTGTTGCTCATGGCCGTTATGACGGTGATACCTTCAATTTCAGTTTTGATATTTCACGCCCGTTGTTTTTAGGTTTTGCCATTCTAAGACCAACGATTGGTTTGGATTCCGAACACGCTTTCCGTTATGCTTTTACCGAAACCGGTTCACCAATTGCTATGAAATTCGGACGATCTTCGCTCAGCCGAACACGGGCAAGGTTTGGTCTTTCGCTCGAAACAACCACATTAGATCGAGCGATCTTTACCGGAAGACTTGGATATAGTGCGTTGCTTGGCGGTCACGATTACGCGACGGTGAGCGGTGTGATGGTCGGAACCAATGTTCCCGCAATGTCCGTAAGAAGTGTCGCCGTCGGTAAATCCTTCTTTGAAGCAGGTGTCGGTACAAAAATTTTCCTCAATCCGGTTAAAACACTCGCTCTTCTCGGAAGTTATGACGCCACCGTCGGTAACCGCTGGGCAGAACATCAGGCTTTGATCGGATTCAGATATATCTATTAGTGAGTAGTGGATAGTTGAGAGTGGAAAGTGGAGAGTGGAGAGTGGAGAGTGTCGCATGCGGATTACTACCAAACGGCAATAATTCCGCATGCGACACTATCCACTATCAACTATCAACTAAATAGATTGCCCTTTTAGGGCGATTCGGGGGAACAGCTCTTTTGTAATAAAAACCGAAATTTAAAGGTAACTTCTAAAAACTAATATATTAGGAGGAACGCAGGCGTCTCGCCTGCACTGTTTTTTTTACAAAAAACGCCTAAAAATGCGGTCGAGACGACCGCGTTCCTTCTAACAATAAATTTTTACATTAGGTTTTTAGGAGGAACGCTGGCGTCTCGCCTGCACTGTTTTTTTACAAAAAACGCCTAAAAATGCGGTCGAGACGACCGCGTTCCTTCTAACAATAAATTTTTTACATTAGGTTTTTAGAAGTTCCCTAAAGTGTAATGAGTGTAATTGGTATATTGCCGGTTGTCCCTTCAGATCGGTTTATAGATTTACACTTTGATATACAAAAGTTTTACCGTGTACCGTGTAAAGTATTAAGTATTAAGCAATCTCCGCCAACTCGAAATCGTTATTTTTTTCGGTTGATTTATTAGTTTGCTCAAACGGAAGAACATTATTCGAGGTTTCTGTTGAGGAGTTCGCGGCGGGAACCGGTTTTGAATCAGTAACCGGTTGGGGTTCTGTAATTGGTTGGTTTTGGGGAGTTGGTAGGGATGTTTCCGGCGGCGGTGCTTGGGGGAGTTGCGGAACAGGTATGTGCTGCCAGACTTTGGTAAACCAACGTAACGCAATTTCAGAATCACGGAAAACTTGACGTCGAGCAAAAAGTGTTACCGCAAGGAAAAAAATTAACGCAATACTAGGCGGAACAGCCGTTTGCAATATCGTATTTTGCACAGAATTTTCGAATATTGGAATGAAACCAATTTCCACAAGAAATCCGGTAACCATGCCGGAAACCGCCAGTAAGTACAAACCTAACGACGGAGCATAAGTTATTAAGTCCAAAAAAATTCTTGTTCCCAACACACCAAAGAAAAAACTATAAAGAATTAACCACCAAATAGTTCCGTCTCGATATAAAGAAGTTCCACTTGCGGCAGTGAGGATATCGCGAATAGTTTCGCGAACCGCAACCTGAACATCCAAACTAAGAAAAATCAATACAATTGCCGTCCAAAACCAAGTATGAACCCGTCCTTTGGGATCATTATATTTTAATCCAAGTTGGAAATTAATCAGTGCAACAACTGCTGTTATCAGAAGTAAAACCGAAAATACCCAATTCAACAAACTTCCGCGCAAGGAAACATCAAGCGGGGGAATTGTTTTAAGACCGAGTTGTTCCGCAAGAACCGGCATTTTGAAATAAGCAAACTCCAGCAACGCAATCAACATACCGCCGCTAAGAAAAAATAACCAATAGGTTCCAAGACCTTTCGGAATCAAATTTGTTATAGTGTGTTGTGATTCCATAACAGAACAAGAATCAAAAATAGATACAAAATATTTACACTGCTTATACTTACCGATAATACCTATCGACAAACATAAGCGTTGGGAATAGAACCGTATCAATCATTCCGAATATACTCGTCACACTTGGCAATTCGGTTTTCGTTTTTTGACAGGATAAACAGATTTTAACGGAATAAACAGAATTTACAGGATTTTGGAATATTGGGAATATTTGAAATAAAGAACACAAAAACCGGTTACGCACGTCTCATCCCTAGCGGGGTTAAGAGCAAAAAACAATAATTCCACTGATAGATTACGATTGTTATTTGATAAACACTTGATAAATAATGTTAGGAATAATGTATGCACCCCAAAATAATCATACGGATTGCTGTTCCTAAAGATACGGTGTTGGTGTTGCGATTTATTCAGGAACTCGCTGAGTATGAACATCTTTCGGAATCCGTGTTTATGACGGAAGAGATTTTGTACGAATGGATTTCTTCGCATTGGGTTGAGGTCTTACTTGCGGAGTTTCAGGGCGAAACGGTAGGTTTTGCTCTGTACTATTTTACTTATTCAACATTTCGCGGTCAGCCGGGAATTTATATTGAAGACCTTTTTGTACGACCGCAATTCCGAAATCTTGGTATTGGAACAAGTTTTTTTCGTGAATTGGCACGAATTGCCCAATCACGCGGTTGCTTCCGGCTCGATTGGATGGTACTCGACTGGAATAGCAATAGTATTGCGTTTTACAAAAAACTTGGTGCTTACCCTGTTGAAGATTGGACTACTTTTCGTCTGGATGGAAAGGCTCTTGAACATTTAGCGGATAGTGCCGCAAGCGAATTATCATCCAAACGGCAATAATCCGCTTGCGACACTACCAACTATCAACTATTAACTACCAACTATCAACTATTAACTATTAACTATTAACAACCTAACATTAGAAACAACAAAACCAATGCTTGAAACATTTGCCAATTCCTATCCTAATCGGGATTATTTGATTGAAATTGTTTGTCCGGAATTTACTTCGGTGTGTCCGAAAACAGGACAACCGGATTTCGGAACTTTAACATTTCAATACATTCCGGATCATCTTTGTGTGGAGCTTAAGAGTTTGAAATTGTATCTTCAGCAATTCCGTAATGAAGGAATTTTTTATGAAAATATTACGAACCGGATATTGGATGATTTGGTTGTTTTGCTCCAACCTCGTTGGATCAAATTAACCGCAGTCTTCACGCCGCGCGGCGGAATTTCAACCTCCGTAACCGTTGAGTGGAAAAAACCGGTATCCATTTAGCCGCCTCTCTAAAAAGTTCAAACTCATCGCCGGAGATAGCGAAATATAAGATATGGACAAGAACTTAGAATATCTGATCAAGAAAACTGTTCTGTGAAAAAAAACAAAAACGCAGCGGTTACTGAATAGTTAATGAACCTGCTTTATTTTTTCTGTGTTTTATAAAGTTTTTTAATTTTTCTCTGCTGTTTTCACTGCTGTTTATTTTAGCCGTTATTTCTTGCAAGTCGAGGGGTGACGGTTTTTTTGTTAAAAACAATAAAAATTACGGCATATAATATTGGAACAGTGCTAGGTTACTGGGTAATAGCCTTGCACCCTCTCGCTCCAAGACTGCTGTAGTAGCTCCTTACTACGGCAGTCATTTTTTTTACACTGATTGACACCTTTTGAATAATAAGTATCAAATAAATAGTTTTTCCCCTTACTGCGATGAAAGAAGAACGATATAAAAGTATTCCCGGCTACGAAGGTTTTTATTCTGTTTCTAATTACGGTCGAGTTTATTCAAAGTACTGTAACAGACATTTGAAGCCGACGACGGACAAAGACGGCTATTTGAAGTGTGTATTATGTGCTCACGGTACACGCCGTACATTTACAATTCACCGTTTGGTAGCAATAACATTTAAACCGCATGAGCATGCAAATCTTTATCATGTCAATCACATTGACGGTAACAGGAAGAACAATCAAGCGGACAATCTTGAGTGGACTGACTTAGCGACTAATTTAGGTTTAAGGAGATACAAATGTTACGGCGAATACAATGCCGAAGCGGAAGAGGTTAATATTGTATCACCTATGACTAATGCGATTATTAGGATGTGTTATTCGCTGGAAGAGGCGGAGTTAATTACATCGGTTCCTGCTGCCAGTATCCGTAAAGCGATACAGACAGGAGAAGTTATTAAATCATACAAATTTGAGAGAGGTTTTTGATGCGAAGACAATTAGCGACAATTCAGCGAGTGAAGGCATTACGCCCTATCCCCGGTGCAGATTCTATTGAAACGTGCCTTATGGAGGGCAACGCATGGGAGGTTGTTGTTCGCAAGGGCGAATTTAACGTTGACGATTATTGTATTTATTTCGAGATTGACTCGTTCTTACCTAAAGAAGAGCGGTATTCTTTTTTAGCCGGTAGGTCGGACAAGATCATGAACGGCGAGCAGGGCTATCGTTTACGTACGATAAAACTGCGGGGACAAATTTCACAAGG
>JAITIZ010000497.1 GCA_031279215.1 Planctomycetaceae bacterium | reverse complement strand
CAAGAACTATCGAATGATACATTAATTTGTTGAGAGGTTTAGTTTTTTAATATTTGAAAAAAATATTGGAAACGGCTCTTTTGAAGTTTGAAGTTATCTAAGGGGAACTTCTAAAAACTCATTTTTTTAGGAACGCAGGCGTCTCGCCTGCACTTAAAAACTCATTTTTTTAGGAACGCAATCGTCTCGCCTGCACTTAAAAACTCATTTTTTTAGGAACGCAGGCGTCTCGCCTGCACTTTTTATAGGCAATGTGCAGTCGAGACGACTGCGTTCCTGATGTTTTTAGAAGTTCCCTAAAAAGAAACTTTTTACAATTAAATTTTATTCAATATATTTTGGCAAGAAAAATTGAAATTTCAAGGGGGTTTTGTTTTAGACATGATTTTTTTGTGTAATTATTCGTAACTATTCGGTAGCCGCCCGCCCCGAAACAAAAGTATCTGCACATTTTTGGGGGAATTTTGGGTTATTGGGTTAATCGATAAAAATTCCGGTAGCATACCAGATATTGTTGGAACCGAGTACTATGTCGTAACCGTAATAAGCATGTTTTTTTCGTGCGGCGGACCAATGACCGGAAGAATTTCGCCAAGCCCGTACACAACCAATAGCCGCTTCAAAAAGTCCTTCGTCCGTCCAACTTTGAGCACAAATTTCCGAAACAGAACCTTGTCCCAATTCCTCACTAATTCTGGTACTTCGCGTTCCAAAATTCTGATGTCCCAAAACTCCTGTTTTTGCCTGATAAATAGAATGTTCTGTTGCCTCTTGGGTAACGAATGGATGAAAAGTTCCCATTGTACTAAGCGGACGTTCAGGATGAACTCGGAGAGCGTAAATCAATGTTCGTTGCGTAAGTGTTCCGGGCGGAAGCGTTAAAAAAGTTTGAACCTGTTCCGATGTCGGCGGCTTCGCCCGTAAAAAAGGAAGAATACCAACAAGGTTTTCATAATACGAAGCGGTTTTGTGTTCATAATCAATCACCGCAAGTCCCGGAAGATGAGCCATCTCCCGAAAGTTCGGTAAATCAAGAATCGGTGTTGCCGATTGCCCTTCGACGCCGGACTCATCAACCGCATCAATCGGCAGCTTCAACAAAATATAATTGTTAAATAAATCGAGAACTTCCGACTTCTCAAAAACCCGTTGCTCAAATTCCCGACAAGCCGCCGCAATCGGAAGCGGTTTCTGTAACTGCGGTAACACATAAACAACTTGACGTATCTCATTGTTTCCGGTCTTGATGAACCGTTCTTCCGTAGAATTGGGAATTAACAGCGAATCCTTAATCGCATAAAAATAAATCAAAAGATTTTTTGATTGCTCTTTCGCTTTTTGCGATGCTTTGGCGTAATTGGTTTCCCATGCAAGATGATCCAATTCCAATTCATTCCATAACCGCTCTTCCGCAAAAAGAAACGAAGAAAAAACACTGCATGGTAATAAAAATACCAATAATATAAGAGATGTAAAAAAAATATTCGAAATATCATGCCAATTTTGATTATGAAATTCCGAAAAATTCTTATTTGTCTTACTATTTTGGCGAAAAAATTTCAGGATGCCCGATTTACCTCCTGTGTTTAATTTGTTATAATCGGCAAAGTTTGTGTTATTTGTCACAATGCTTGTTCGATGAATGAAATTTGACATTACAAATAATTCTCCTTATAAAGTTTTAAAGTAAAACGACTTTACGGGTTATTCCGTTTAAACAAATTGTTCCAATTAAGCCGTTTAGTAAATTTAGACGAAAATTATATCGGTAATGTACTTCCTTGCAACAAAACACATCCCTTTTATTGACTTTTTCTTTAAAATTTAACATTAAATAAAAAAATTTTTGGAACCTATATTTTGCAAATCATCCAAATTAACATTTTTTTATTTTACTGTATTACCGGACGCTTAACATTTAGAAAATTTCCAACAGTTGGAGAATTTCTTTTACAATTACTCAAACCTACGATTATAAAATGCAAAAAACATTTTGTTTCCGATTTTTGGCGGTGATCTTTTTAGCCGCTATTGTGTTTGTTTCTTTTTACCCCAATATTTCTCAGGCAGCTCGTTTTCGTCGGGTTCTGCGTTTTCGGGGAACCGCCGCAACTGAAACAGTTTCTCCGGCTCCAAAAGAGAAAGAATTAACCTTGTCTCCAGAAATAGCCAAAGAACAGCTAAAAACGCTCTGTGAACAAGTTAAATCCGATTACAAAAAATTGACGCTTGATGATTTGAAACGGAGCAAACAATTGTTACTTCAATCCGCTCAATCATTGCTCCGTGTCTTGAACCGTGATCCCAATAAAGAAACGGCTGCAACATGGAAGGAAGAATTTCATCTCACAGAATTAGTAACAATACTCCAAGAAGCAGAATCTCCCGATAAAACATTTCTCGATAATATTTGGAATGCTCTTCATTCAAATAAAAAAGGAGTTCGTTCAATTGTTTTCGACAATTTCCGTAAATCACTTCGGCAATACCAATCCTTGGAACGTCTTATTTCCGATAACAGTTACGAAACTCAATTAGTAAAAGTTTGTGATCATCTTCTCAGTTATATTGAGATTTATTCAGGGAATCGAGATCCGCTTCATGCTGTTGCTTTGAATGACGTGATGGTGTGGCTTGAAGATGTCGGTGCTGTTGAACCGCGAACATTGAGAATTGCTAATTTGGTACGTAATATCTTTTCCGGTGTTAATTTTCAGGTTCAGGTTGGTATGGAGTTTATTGGTGCGGGGTTCCAAAATGAAATCAGTGAAGACCTTGAAATTGATGAGAATATTTTGGGAACACATATTGTTGGAACTGGTACTTTGAGTGCAACCAGTTCTGCCGAATTAGTTCCCAATAAAAATAAAGCAGAAATCAAAGTTCTTGTTAATGCGATAATGAATTCAGCAACAACGGGTTATCATTCTCCGGTTACTGTTGATACGGACACTCAGGGAACCTTGTTTGCAGAAAAACGGATTCAAATTACTCCTGAAGCGTTTTTAACGGTTCCGACTAAAACACAAGCCGATCTCAAAGCAACTCTTTCTAATATTCGTATCAACGGCGGACCTCTTGTTCAACTGATTGCCAAGCAGCAAATTCAGGAACAACGGGCTTCTTCGCAATCAATTGCGAAACAACGTGCCGAAAAAAGAATGAGTTTTCGCATAGATAAACGGATTGATCCGAAAATTGAAGAGTTGAACGAAAATTATCAAACCAAAATCCGTACACCGCTTGTTCAAAACGGTCTTTTCCCGCGAATCTGGAATCTTTCCACGACGACGGAAAAAATTGATTGGTCTATTCTGATTGGTAATCGAACCCAACCTTCGGCAATGAATTTGGCGCCGGTTTTGGAAAAACCTTATGATTTTGTGGTTCAGGTTCACCAATCGGCATTGAATAACGCGGCGGCACTTGCGTTATCTGGCCGGTTTCTTGATGAAGACGAGTTTGTAAAAGACTTACAAAAACAGTTCCCCAAATTACCCCAATTTTTGGAACGGAAACAAGATGAATCACCGGCGCAGGTTTCTTTTGTTGCCAAAGCACCTATTGATGTTTTGTTTATCGATAACAAAATCAAAGTTGTTATTCGGTTGGACGATATTAAGGTTCTCAACAATTCCGACAAATCATATACGATAACGATTCTTTATGATGTTCGTATTGAAAAGAAAAAAGACCAAAATGGAATTGAGCGGGAAGTTGTTATTTTAGAGCAGGCTGAAACTCCTCAGGCGTTCCCGAGTAATTACCAACCCCAAAGCGGTACAAAACTTTCTGCTATTCAAACGATGATTCGTTCCTATCTACTACGGCGGCTTGAGTCATTACCGAAACGTGTTGAGACGGAACCGCTGGAGTTGGAAGGCGAATGGAAAGGAACTGGAGTTCTTGTTCCGGTTTTTGCGTTATCTAATGACGGTTGGTTAACTTTCGCTTGCGATTGGATTCCGGCAGAGAAAAAATAATTAACCTTTAACGGAACTCTTTCTAAAAACCTAATTTTTTACTCAAAAAATATTCGCAAATCCTTATTTTTTAAGGACAAGATTTTTAGAAAATATGGTTTTTAGAAGTTCCCGTAATACATACTCAATGCCGATACTTTCAATTCTTATTCCGGTTTACAACGAACAAGCTTATTTGGAACGTCTTGTGGAACGTGTTGTTACTGCTTGGCTTCCTGAGGGTCTTGAAAAAGAAATTATTATCGTCAACGATGCCTCAAAAGACCGAACCCCAGAAGTAATTCAAAAACTTTGTGAACGTTATTCGATGATTCGTGTGTTCGAGCAACCGGTGAATCTGGGGAAAGGTGCCGCAATTCGACGGGCAATTGAGGAAATGACCGGAGATTTCGCAATTATTCAGGACGCCGATTTAGAATACGACCCCAAAGAATATCATATCGTTCTTAAACCATTATTAGAAGGTTATGCGGATGTTGTTTATGGTTCCCGGTTTGCCAGCCGTGAAATGCGGAAAGTATTATTTTACCATCACAAAATCGGAAACTATGTATTAACATTTCTTTCAAACTTAGTAACAGGTCTCGATTTGACCGATATGGAAACATGTTATAAAGCGTTTCGGGGACAAGTTCTAAAATCAATCCCGCTTCGCTCAAACCGTTTTGGAATTGAACCGGAAATTACTGTTAAAATCGCCAAACGCGGGTTAAGTGTTTACGAAGTTCCAATTAGTTATCACGGACGGAGTTACAGTGAAGGTAAAAAAATCAATTGGAAAGATGGTATCAGCGCAGTCTGGACAATTTTGAAATATTGGTTTCTCGATGACTACACCAAAGAATCGGATACACTTCAAGTTCAAAATTCACCCGATAGTCTCCGGCGTTATTATTACCATATTGTGCGTCGGTCATTGCCTTACCTCGGCAACAAAATTCTCGAACTGGAAAGCCATACCGGTCTTATTTCGCGCCTTCTGCCGCAACGCGAAAAACTTGTCGTTTCGGATCGCTGTGAAGAATGTGTTCGGTTTCTTGAAAATCTTTTTGACGGGAACTCTGTTGTTGGGGTTATGCGTTTTGATCCTGATTCCGAACCCGATGAGAACTTGCCCGATAATGAATTTGATACGGTGTTGTACATTCACGGTCTCCAAAAAACAGAAAATGATACGGCAGCACTAAAACGGATTTACAAAATGATTCGTACCGGCGGTAAAGTTGTTCTGATTGTCCCGCAACATCCCGCCTTGTTTTGTGGACTTGACAAAACACTCGGTTACCAACGGCGTTATACAAAACAGTATTTACGCCAACTTTGTCAAGAAACCGGTTTTCATATTGTGAAATGTCAAAGTATTCATGTAGCGGCTTATTTTTCGTGGTTCTTGAATGGAGTTTTATTTCGCCGCAACAAAATCGGAAAAGTACAACTCAAAATCTTAAATATGATAGTTCTATTTTCCGATTTGCTCTCATTCCTGTTGCCGGGCGGCAATCTCTTTCTAGTTGCAGAAAAAGAAAATCAATGAGTCGTTAAAAGATCACTGTAGGGAACTTCTAAAAACCTAATGTAAAAATTTATTGTTAGAAGGAACGAAGGAACGCGGTCGTCTCGACCGCATTTTTAGGCGTTTTTTGTAAAAAAACAGGGCAGGCGAGACGCCTGTGTTCCTCCTAATATATTAGTTTTTAGAAGTTACCATTTGTAATCTATCAGTGGAATTTTTGTTTTCGAGTCAAAAAATTGTGTACCAATTCGCCCCGTAGGGGCAATCAGCAATAGCGTAGGGCAA
>JAITIZ010000496.1 GCA_031279215.1 Planctomycetaceae bacterium | reverse complement strand
AATATTGGAGAAATTAAATATCAAGAATTTTATGCGAAAAAATCAAAATTGATTATCGACAAAATTGATCGTGTCTTATCTCAACATTATGATTTTACAGACGAAGAGTTGGATTTTATTATCAATTATGATATAAAGTACCGCATGGGCAGTGAATAGGAAGAATAAGAATCGTTGTACTAATACCCAAATTCGTGAAAACAATTTACTAATCTATCAATTGTACGGACTGAATGAAGAAAGGATGTCTGAATTGTGAATGTATGATATTTTTTAGAGAGGTTGGCGAAAATGAAATTAAAATCATTGCGAAAATTCCACTAATTATATTACAAATATTTTACTTTTTCTCTTTTTACAACTATTTTTTTTTCCATGCGAAAGGTTCACACGTTAATTATTGGCAGCGGAGCGGCAGGGCTTTGTGCGGCGGTGCGGCTTCGTGCCGAAGGAATTGACGATATTTTAATCGCAACAGAAGGTCTTGACCAAAGCACTTCCATCAACACCGGAAGTGATAAACAAACCTATTACAAACTTTCGCTTTGCGGCAGCCAAACCGATTCTCCATACGAAACCGCACAAACTCTTTTTGAAAACGGTTCTATGCATGGCGATCTTGCGTTAGTGGAAGCCGCATTGTCTGCCCGTGCTTTTTTCCATTTGGTCAATCTTGGTGTTCGTTTTCCCACGGATATGTTTGGTCAGTTTGTTGGTTACAAGACCGATCACGATCCGCGCCAACGCGCCGTCTCCGTCGGTCCCTACACCTCACGCGATATGTGTCTTGTATTGATTAAACGGGTTAAGGAGTTACAAATTCCAATTTGCGAACATCTTTACTGTGTTGAACTTCTAAAATTAAAAGAACATAAAGAAGATGGCGACAAGTATGGAGAAGACCGTGTTTGCGGGGCAATTTTTCTCAATGAAAACAACGAATGGATTCCAATTATTGCGGAAAATATTATTTTTGCGGTTGGCGGTCCGGGCGGGTTGTATGAGAGGAGTGTTTACCCGCAATGCCACAAAGGCGGTATTGGTCCGGCTTTGGCAATCGGCGCAGAAGCACAAAATCTGCCGGAATCACAGTTCGGAATGGCTTCAACAAAATTCCGTTGGAATGTTTCCGGTACCTATATGCAGGTCATACCAAAATTCGTCAGTACCGATCAAAACGGTTATAATCCGCACGAATTTTTACAAGAATATTTTGATTCGCCGGACGATCTTCATTCGAAAATTTTTCTGAAGGGTTATCAGTGGCCCTTTGACGTAAAAAAGGTTATTGGCGGCAGTTCGATCATTGACATTTTGGTTTACATTGAAACGGTTGAACGTCAACGCCGTGTTTTTCTCGATTACCGTGAAAATCCGCAAGATTTTTGTTTTGATCGGTTATTGCCGGAGGCGTATCAATATCTCAAAAATTCGGCGGCGTTATTGGACACTCCCATTGAACGACTCGAAAAAATGAACCCCAACGCAATACGGCTTTACGCCGCCAACGGAATTGATTTGCGTAACGAAATGCTCGAAATCGCCGTTTGCGCCCAACACAATAACGGCGGTTTGGCAGGAACAATTTGGTGGGAATCAACAAATATTAAACATCTTTTTCCTATTGGCGAAGTGAACGGTTCACATGGTGTTGTACGTCCCGGCGGTTCGGCGTTGAATTCGGGTCAGGTTGGGGCGTTTCGTGCCGCAGAGTTAATTGCAAACCAATACCGGAATTGGACTCTTAATATTGATACGGTTGTATCGAAAATACGAAAACCTGATATGTCCGTGTTTCCGTTAAAAAAAATGGTTCCTGATTTGGTTCGCCGCCGCATGTCGCAATTTGGGGGATTGGTTCGGCGTTCCGACGATCTGAAAATCGCTGTCCAAGAAGCATGGAAACAATTTCAGTACGATAAGAATCCGTTTTGTCTTGCTCATGCTGTTTATCTTGACGCTATTTTTTACGCAATTCATTCCGGTGTCGGCAGTCGCGGCGGTGGACTGGTGATTGGCGGAAAACCAATTCATTGTAAATTGGACAACAACCGATGGAGTTTACAACCGGAAAATGAATCGTATCGCGAAAAAATTTTGTTGAGCCGTTACAATCCCGAAACCAACGAAATTTCACACCGTTGGGAACAACGCCGCCCAATTCCCGAAACGCCTCTCTGGTTTGAAACCGTTTGGCAGGAATTTCGACAGGGTAAAATTTATCAAAAACAAAAATTACACTGATATATTACGAAATTCCCTTAATTGATTAAACGTAAAATGATAACTGCAAGAAATATATTTCTCTGTGATCTTTGTGTCCTCTTGTGATTAAAAATGAGTTTTTAGAAGTTTCCGTTAGAAGCAAAAAACAAATGAAAAACGATTTTCAATTTTTCCTAACTCCATTTGAAGAATATATGTTGACGGACAATCATCCGGTTTATCCGATGAGTTGTTTTGTGCAGTTACGGTTTCAGGGGCGGTTTGAAGTTGATCTTTTATCGCGATCGTTGCAAAAAGTTTTGAGGATTCATCCTTTGCTTTGTTCTGTTGCGGAAAAAACACCGTCAGGACATTTTCGATGGAAACCATTTGAAGGAACAATCGAAATTCATCGTGGAACTTTTCATGCTAAAGGAATCAACCTGGAATACGAACCGGCATTGAGAATCACATTGGAGGAACAACCGGAGCAACAACCGGAGCAACAAAGTAATCTTTGGTGTGAAGTTCATCATTCTGCTTGTGATGCTGTTGGAATGCAACGGTTTCTCGAAGACCTTTTGCTGGAATATTCCGTACAAAAAGGTTTTTTGGCTCCTGATATTTTGTTGTCGAGAGAACCTGTTCATCCTGAACTTTTACAACATCGTGGTTGTTATGGTCAGACGTGGGGTACATTTTTTTGGAATTTACCGCGTCGAATTGGGGGGCTTGAACGTGCCAGAACTTTTCTTTTTAACCGAATTATTTCTTTGATTCCGCAAAAACCGGATTTATCAAAAAGTCAACCGCCAACCGGTTATCCCACAATTTTCAGTTACGAATTTAACGATGAAGAAACAAAACAAGTTCGGCTTCGGGTAAAATCAGAAGGGGTTACAATAAATGATTTTATGTTATATTGTTTATTCCTTGCGATGAACAATTGGCGGGAACAGGAAAAAATAACCGATCAACATGGTCGGCTTCGTATTGCAGTACCAACCAATCTGCGAACTCCCAATGATTTCGCCATGCCTGCCGCCAATATTGTGAGCATGGTATTTTTGGACAGAAAACCTCGTCATATCCGAAACACAATTGATTTTTTGCAAGGGATTCACCATGAAATGTGTTACATTAAAAAATGTAATCTCGGATTAGCATTGATTTACGGGTTGACGGTTTACCGAAGCCTGTTTGGCAGTTATTCAAAAATGATCAATCGAAATCGTTGCTGGACAACAGCGACAGTTTCCAATCTTGGTTTGTTGTTTTCTCAAACTCCCTGCCCGCAACGTAACAATCACTTACTTTTTGACGAGGAATTGGAGTTGACGGAAATTCATTCCGTACCGCCGATTCGTCCTCAAACAGTATTGGGAGTATGTGCATCCAGTTATGCAAACCGTTTGATCATTGATATGCAGTATGATACCGAACTCCTAAACAAAAATCAGGCAAAAAAATTGTTCGATTTATTAATTGATCAGTTATTATCAGTTTCAATAAAAATGTAGGGTTTTTGTAATAACTTCTTGCATTTCATCATTTGGGAACTTCTAAAAACCTATAATGTAAAAAATTTATTGTTAGAAGGAACGCGGTCGTCTCGACCGCATTTTTAGGCGTTTTTTGTAAAAAAACAGGGCAGGCGAGACGCCTGCGTTCCTACTAATATATTAGTTTTTAGAAGTTACCATTTGTAATCTATCAGTGGAATTTTTGTTTTCGAGTCAAAAAATTGTGTACCAATTCGCCCCGTAGGGGCAATCAGCAATAGCGTAGGGCAA